>CAMFQH010000050.1:0-9578 GCA_945980025.1 uncultured Lactobacillus sp. | reverse complement strand
ACGCTGTTGGCGGCGTTACTGTTAATAATCCTTTTGCTTTTAAGTATGAAGGACATACATATCCTAGGGGAAAACAGTATTTAAATGGCAGCGAGGCTTTAGGCTACAGTAGAATGCGATATGATGATCCTGATAATGACTACGGCCGTCAAAAACGAGGCCAGCAGGTGCTACTTAGTGCTCTGACAAAAGTTAATAAATCAAAAAATATTATGCAAATGAATTCTTTACTCGACACAGCCAAAGATAATGTTCGGACTGATTTACCTTTAGATGATTTAATGACTCTATATAAGAACTATCATGGAGCATTAGCCGATACTCAGAGTGATCATTTACAAGGAAAAAATGCGACAATTGATAATTTTAGTTTTCAAATAGCTCCAAATTGGGAAATGCAGCGTTTGTCAGATAATACCCGTCAAGCACTAGGATTAACAAAGGTTAAAGTTAATAATATTCAAACTAAAATGAATGATATGCAAACTAACTGGAATGGCTATAATAATGTAAATTATGTTTTACCAAATAACGCTCAAGTTTATATTCCAGTTAATAAAGTATGATAAAAAATAAAGCACTTATTGGCCCAAAAAATAAGTGTTTTTTCGTATATATAAGTAGGACAAGTATAATAAATTAACGTAAAATATAGGTCTAAGTGAATGTAAGAGAGGATAAAAATGAAAAAACGTGGTTTTGAAATAGTATCTAAATACCGTAATGCAGGCCTCCACCTGCCTCAACGCCAAACAATTGCGAGTGCGGGCTATGACTTTGAATGTGCACAAGATATAGTTTTACCATCAATTTGGTGTATGAACTTTGTTCGAATTTTTAGACTAATTAGAAATGGTCATGAATTAAATGAACACGATCTACAATTAGCTGAAAAAGTATTAAAGCCTTTTTTAGTACCCACTGGAATTAAGGCATATATGCCAGAGAATGAAGTTCTAATTTTAGCTAACCGCTCTTCTAATACTTATAAGCGAAACGTTACTTTGCCAAATGGGATCGGTGTAATTGACAGTGACTACTATAATAATGAAAAAAACGAAGGTGAAATTTACTTTCAATTAATTAATTACGGCGTTCGTCCGCTAAAGATCAAAAAGGGTGAACGAATTGGACAAGGAATTTTTATGCCTTACTTAAAAGCAGATAATGATGATCCAGTTCAAAGACAGCGTCTTGGAGGATTTGGTTCGTCTGGAACAAGGAATGATGACTAATGGCAAAAGTTAAAACTCGTTATAAGTGTCGTAATTGTGGATATATTTCTGCTTCCTATCTTGGAAGATGTCCCAATTGTGGTGCTTGGAATCAATTTGAAGAAGAGACACAGGAAATTAAAAAAGTATCAACTAAGGCAACTGCAAGTCGGTTGATGACTAAAATTGGAAATAATGATCCAGTAAAGTTAACTGAAGTAAAAGCTGAGAAAGAAAAAAGAATTGTGACTCCTTTTGAAGAATTAAATCGAGTTTTAGGAGGAGGGATTGTTCCAGGATCTTTAGTTTTAATTGGAGGAGATCCAGGAATTGGAAAATCAACCTTAATGCTTCAAATTACTGGCGCTTTAGCTAAAGAACATAGCGTCTTATATGTTTCAGGAGAAGAGTCCGCAAGTCAAATAAAGATGCGGGCAGATCGATTAGGAGTAAGCAATAGCGGAATTTTGCTTTATCCAGAAACAAATATGCAGAATATTCGTGACCAGATTGATGAAATTAAGCCAGATTTTTTGGTAATTGATTCTATTCAAACAATGAATGAACCTTCACTTGATTCAATGGTTGGATCTGCTTCTCAAGTACGTGAAGTAACAAGTGAACTAATGAAAATTGCTAAAAATGAACAAATAACTACTTTTGTTATTGGCCATGTAACTAAAGAAGGAGCAATTGCTGGGCCTAAGATTATGGAACATATGGTTGATACCGTTCTTTACTTTGAAGGAGATGGGCACCACTCATATCGAATTTTAAGATCAGTAAAGAATCGTTTTGGTGCAGCTAATGAAATTGGAATGTTTGAGATGAAAAATGAAGGGTTAGCAGAAGTAAGTAATCCTTCAGCTATTTTCTTAGACGAACGCTTACCTAATTCGACTGGTTCCTCAGTTGTTGTTTCACTTGAAGGAACGCGGCCTCTTCTTGCGGATATCCAAGCTTTAGTCACCCCAACAGCATTCGGATATGCAAAAAGAACAACTTCAGGATTAGATTTTAATCGAGTAGCACTTTTATTGGCAGTTTTAGAAAAAAGAGGCAACTTAATGCTTCAAAATCAAGATGCTTTTCTAACTGCAACTGGTGGGATTAAATTAAATGAACCAGCAATTGATCTTGCAATTTGCATGGCAGTTGCTTCAAGTTATAAAAATAAAGAAATTTCTTCGACTGATTGCTTTGTAGGTGAAGTTGGCTTGACTGGTGAAATTAGAAGAGTTAATCAAATTGAAGCTAGAGTTAAAGAGGCCGCAAAAGTAGGCTTTAAGCGAATTTTTATTCCTAAAAACAACTTAAACCAGGAGCTTAAGAATAACTCTGAGATCGAAGTAATTGGAGTAGCAAGTTTACCACAAGCTTTAAAACTTGTTTTTAACTAGCAGAGAGATTGAACTTTTGCTCGTTAAAAGTTACACTTAAATGTATGAATTTTAATAAATTTTGAAAGAGGCGCTTTAATTTTGGCAAAACAAAAAATCCGCGTTCGTTACGCACCAAGTCCAACAGGTCACTTGCACATTGGTAACGCACGTACTGCATTATTTAACTATCTATTTGCACGTCACAATAAAGGGACAATGGTCTTAAGAATTGAAGATACGGACCAAAAACGTAACGTTGAAGGTGGTTCTAAGTCCCAAATGGAAAACTTGCACTGGTTAGGTATTGACTGGGATGAAGGTCCTGATAAGGGTGGCGACTTTGGCCCTTACCGCCAATCAGAGCGTAAAGATATTTACAATAAATATATTCAACAATTAATTGATGAAGGTAAAGCTTACTATTCATACAAGACTGAGGAAGAACTTGAAGCACAACGTGAAGAACAACGTGCAATGGGAATTGCTCCTCACTACACTTATGAATATGAAGGCATGACCGCTGATGAAATTAAAGAAGCTCAAGCAGCTGCAGAAGCAAAAGGCTTAAAGCCAGTTGTTCGTATCCACATTCCTGAAAATAGAACTTATGCTTGGGAAGATATGGTTAAGGGTAAGGTATCATTTGAATCAGATACTATCGGTGGTGACTTCGTTATTCAAAAACGTGATGGTATGCCAACCTACAACTTTGCCGTTGTAATTGATGACCACCTAATGGAAATTACTCACGTTCTTAGAGGGGACGACCACGTAGCTAACACTCCTAAGCAATTAGTTGTTTATGAAGCACTTGGCTGGGAACCACCTAAGTTTGGTCACATGACTTTGATCATTAACTCTGAAACTGGTAAAAAACTTTCTAAGCGTGATGAATCAGTTCTTCAATTTATTGAACAATACCGTGACCTTGGTTACTTACCAGACGCAATGTTCAACTTTATTACCTTACTTGGCTGGTCTCCTGTTGGTGAAAGTGAAATTTTCTCACAAAGAGAATTAATTAAGTCATTTGATCCTAAGCGTTTATCTAAGTCACCAGCTGCCTTTGACCAGAAGAAACTTGAATGGATTAACAACCAATACGTTAAGAAGGCAGACCGTGATCTTTTATTAGATCTTGCTTTGAATAACTTACAAGAAGCAGGTTTAGTTGATAAAGAAATTTCACCAGAAAAGATGGAATGGGTTCGTCAATTAGTAAATATTTACGCTGTACAAATGTCTTATACTAAGCAAATTGTAGATATTGCTAAGATCTTCTTTGAAGAAGCTCCAGAATTATCTGATGCGGAAATTGAAGAAATCAAGAAAGACGATGCTCGTCCTGTAATTGAAGAATTCAAGAAGCAATTAAATGCTGTTCCTCGCTTTACTGCTGTACAAGCTATGAACGCAATTCAAGCTACTCGTCGTGAAACTGGGGTAAAGGGTAGAAAATTATTTATGCCAATTAGAATTGCTGCTACTCGTTCAATGGTTGGACCTGGTATTGGTGAAGCTATTGAGTTAATGGGTAAGGAAAAAGTTAACAAGCACATTGACTTAACTTTAAAGCAATTAAGTGATTTAGGTCTTTAATTATTTAATACAGTTAAAGCTACGTGAAAGCGTAGCTTTTTTTGTTAGAATAGTTATGAAAGAATGTCTTAAATGAAAGAGGGATGATCATGAAGGTCTTTAATACTTTAACTCGAAAAAAAGAAGAGTTTAAGCCATTAGTAGCTGGAAAAGTAAGCATGTACGTTTGTGGACCAACTGTTTATAATTATATTCATATTGGAAATGCCCGCAGTGTGATCGCATTTGATACAATTCGTCGATATTTTGAGTATCGAGGCTATGATGTGAATTATGTTTCTAACTTCACCGATGTTGACGATAAGATGATTAATGAGGCCCGTAAAGAACATACAACTGTCGAAAAGCTTGCTGAGCGCTACATTAAGGCTTTTATGGAAGATACCGAAGCATTAAATATTGAGCCAGCTACTCTTCATCCACGCGCAACTCATGAAATTAAAGAAATTATCGACTTTGTTCAAGATTTAATTGATAAAGGCTTTGCTTATGAAGTTGATGGGGATGTATATTACCGTGCTAGAAAATTCCCTAACTATGGTCAACTAAGCGATCAAAATATTGCTGAACTTGAAGAAGGTGCTTCTGAGCATATTAATGAAGAAGAACAAAGTAAGAAAGAAGATCCAATTGACTTTGCCTTATGGAAGGCTCAAAAAGAAGAGGATGAAATTGCTTGGGATTCTCCATGGGGAAAGGGGCGTCCAGGCTGGCATATTGAATGTTCAGTAATGTCAACTAAATACTTAGGTGATACCATTGATATTCATGGTGGGGGCCAAGATTTGGAATTTCCACACCATGAAAATGAGATTGCTCAAAGTGAAGCTAAGACCGGTAAAAAATTTGTTAATTACTGGATGCACAATGGTTTTGTGACAGTAGGTAAGAAACAAGAAAAAATGTCAAAATCACTCCATAACTTTGTGACTGTGCATGATATTCTAAAGCAAATTGATCCACAAGTTTTACGTTTTTACATGTCTAGTGTTCAATATCGTCGCCCAATTAACTATTCTGAAGATGGCTTAAAACAAGCTGAAACTGTTCTTAAACGCTACCAAAATACTTTGCGTAATCTTGATGCAAGGCTAGATGATGAAAATGAGAGGCTTGAAGATAATGGCTTAAGGGATGATTTAACACAAGCAAAAGCTGAATTTATTGAGGCCATGGATGATGATTTTAATGTTCAAAATGCTTTGAGTATTATGTACGATTTGGCTACAACTTTAAATAATCACTTGCAAAAAGATCAAGTGGATAAGCCAGCTTTAAAGCGTGCTAAAAAATTATTGATTGCTTGGCTCGAAATTTTTGGAGTTAGCTTTAAGGAAGAGCAAGCTGAAAATGATGATGAAATTGAAAAATTAATTGCTCAACGCGATGAAGCACGTAAAAATAAGGATTGGGCTGAAAGTGACCGCTTAAGAGATGAGTTACAGGCTAAAGGCATTGTAATTGAAGATACTCCACAAGGAACGAGGTGGCACCGTGCTTAAGCCGAAGATTTTAACAGAAAAAAATACTAATCCAGATGGGTTAGGTCCTCTTACTTTAGCTTATTTAGGGGATGGGGTATATGAGGTTTATATCAGACGCCACTTGGTTAAGGGTGGAATTGTAAAACCACAAATGCTTCAACGATATGCAACACATTATGTTTCCGCAAAAGCTCAAGCAGCATTAATTACTAAAATGCAAGACTTAGAAATGCTAGATGAAGATGAATTAGCAGCCTTCAAGAGAGGAAGAAATGCTAAAAGTCATACGCATGCAAAAAACACTTCAATTAACACTTACAAGCTCTCAACTGGATTTGAAGCGATGTTTGGATACTTAGATTTATTAGGTAAAAAAGAACGTGTTGATGAACTTGCAAAATGGTGCATTGACCAAGTAGAACAAGGAGGACTAGATAATTATGAGTTCAAATAATGATGAATTTGTATATGGACGTCATGCTGGCATTGATTTTTTAAAAACACAGGATGCTAACTTAATTAATAAAGTATTTTTACAAAATGGTGTTCAGGAAGAATTTGCTAATCAAGTTTATCAATTAGCACGTAAAAAAAATCTAGTTGTTCAAAATGCTCCTAAAAATAAGTTGGATCAAATGGTTAACCATGAAAATCACCAAGGTTTGGTTTTAACTGTAGCTCCATTTGAATATGCTGATTTAGATGAACTCTTAGATAAGTTTGACCAAGAAGGAAAAGAACCATTTATCTTAATGCTTGATTCAATTGAAGATCCCCATAACCTAGGTTCGATCTTAAGAACTTGTGATGCGACCGGCGTGGATGCAGTCATTATTCCAAAAAGAAGAGCAAGTGGTTTAACTTCTGTTGTTGCCAAAACTTCAACGGGTGCAATTGATTATGTGCCAGTAGCTCGAGTTAATAACTTAGTTCAAACTACTAAGATGCTGAAAAAGCGTGGTTACTGGATTTTTGGTACTGCCATGGAAGGTGAAGATTATCGTAAGTGGAATGCCAAAGGAAAGACAGTGCTTGTGATTGGTAATGAAGGTAAGGGAATTTCTCCATTATTGTTAAAGCAAATGGATCAAACTTTAACTATTCCAATGGTTGGACATGTTCAATCATTAAATGCTAGTGTTGCAACTGGTGTTTTGCTTTATGGGATGTTCAATAGTCGTCATCCTGAAAAATAATTAAAGATTAGAAAAAATTGTCATTTAGTTTTATAAAGAGCTAAGTGACAATTTTTTATTGCTTATAGTTATAAAAACAGACACACAATAAAGTCTTGATCATTAACAAAGTACAATTGCTCTATACCTGTGATTAATAAACATTCGTTCCCTTAGAATGAGATTTTTTCTTTTTTATTCTTATTACCAAATAGAAAAGGAGGAATTTCCGGAATGGAAAGATTGAATGAAGTTTATTTGATTCGACGTGTAAAAGAAGAGCAAGATATGGATGCTTTGCATGAACTAGTAGAGCGGTATCGGCCTTTAATCAATGGAGCGAAGCTAAATTTTTTCATTCGTAATTTTGATCATGATGACTGGGAACAAGAAGCATTAATCATGTGTTATCAAAGTTGCTGTACCTACGATGAGAAACGAGCAAATAGTTTTGGGGCGTATTATCGGACAAAATTTTATAATCATCTCCGATCACTCTTAAGGTATGAATTAGCACAGAAAAGAACGTCTTTTACTAAGGCTATTTCCTATGACAATGTGGTGCATAAAAATTTGATTAAAGAAGAAGTTGAAGAGATGCACATCACACCTAGAAAGGAAATGTATCAAAAATTTATTAACAAGTTGTCAGAAAAAGAGGTAATTGCTCTCAAAGTTTTTCTGGGAGAATTAACGATTGAAGAAGCGAGCAAGAAGACAAATTATAGTCGTTATCAATTACTACAAGCAAAAGCTCGGTGTAAGGCAAAAATGCGGAAAGAATTGTTTTAAATTCGCATAGAACGAATAAAAAGACTATAATAGGTTTTGTAGAATTTATTTAGGAGGTAATTTTAAGATGGCAGATGAAGTTATTAAGACAGAATTGTTAGACCGTCACATGAAGGAAGTTTTTGATTGGAGCGATTCTGACATGCCTGTTAGAGACGCACTTTGGGACTACTTTATGGAAAAGAATGGTAGAGATACCATGAAGACGGAAAGTGACATGCTTCCGTTCTTGAAAGACTCTGACGATAAGATCGAAGCCTTCGTCAACGAAAATCTTAAGAAGTAACATCACCTAAAAACAATAATTCTACGCACAGTGGTCACGCATTGTTTGACCACCAAAGAACAATCTCTAGGGATTGTTCTTTTTTTGTGAGAAAATATATTTTAAAAGAAAGGGGCGGCTTATGGACTATATAATTGGGATGGATATCGGAACAACAGCAAGTAAGGGTGTATTGTATCAAGAAAATGGCAAGAAAATTGAAGAAATGTCACTTCCTTATCCTTTAATTCAAGAAAAAGTAGATCAAGCGGAAGAAGATCCACAAGTAATATTTGATGCTGTTCAAAAGATTATTTTCGACTTAAGTAAAAGAGTTGCAGGAAAAATTAAAGCAATTTCTTGGTCGAGTCAAATGCATAGTTTAATCGGCATTGGAAAAGACAATCGAGTACTGACTAACAGTATTACTTGGGCAGATAATCGAAGTAGCCAACTTGTGGCTCAAGCAAAAGAAAATGGTCTTGCGCAAGATATTTATCAACAGACAGGGATGCCGCCTCATCCAATGGCTCCTGTGTATAAATTACTGTGGATTAAAGAAGAAAATCCTAAACTTTTTGCACAGGTGCAAAAATGGATTGGAATTAAAGAATATATTATTTGGCGTTTAACTGGCACGATAGTGACCGATACAACGATGGCAGCTGGAACTGGCTTGCTTAATCTCCACACTTTAACTTGGGATAGGAAATTACTTGATAAAATTGAACTAGATCCAGAAAAATTGCCCAACTTAGCTAAACCAGAATATGTGGTTGGAAAAGTAGAAGCAGAATATGTACAAAAATTGGGTTTAAATTCTGAAACAAAAATTATTTTAGGAGCTAGTGATGGATATTTATCAACAATTGGTGTTGGTGTTTTAGATAAAAAATACTTTGCACTAAATGTTGGTACATCAGGGGCTGTAAGAGCAATTGCACCTAAAGCAATAGTTGACTCAAAAAATCGCTTCTTTTGTTATCCAGTCGATAAAAGTCATTATCTTCTTGGTGGCCCAGTAAATAATGGGGGAATCGTCTTTGAGTGGGCTAGAAAAACGATTTTTGGGCCCGATCAAACTGCAGAAGATTTTATTAATGTTGCTGAAACTGTTCCTGCAGGCAGTAATGGCTTGATTTTTCATCCCTACTTAGGGGGAGAACGAGCACCAATTTGGAATGCTCAAGCTCGCGGATCTTTTATTGGATTAAGTCGAAACCACACTAAACCGCAAATGGCGCGGAGTGTTTTAGAAGGTATTGTCTTTAATCTTTTAGGTGCAGCTAGAGGCTTACGCGAAAAAATAGGGGAACCAGAAGCATTAAGAGTCACTGGCGGCTTTGTAAGAAGTGATTTTGTAAGGCAGTTAATTGCTGATATTTTTAATTTACCAGTAGTGGTAATTAAAAATGATCAAAGTGGAACTTTAGCAGCCATGTTTCTAGCGCAATTGAGTTTGAATGAAGAGGATAGCTTAGACAAAATAGTGAAAGAAATAGATAACAGTAAAGTATATTTTCCAAATCCAAAAAATGTGCAGGTCTATCACGATATAATTCCGATCTATCGAGAAGTAGAACACGATTTAGACCAAAGCTATGACAAAATAGCTCAATTTCAGAAAAAATATCCTAAATTATTTGAATAATAAAAAAGGTAAATTG
>CAMFQH010000049.1:0-9833 GCA_945980025.1 uncultured Lactobacillus sp. | reverse complement strand
GGAAAAATGACTGGAAAGATGACTATTGAAATTTTAAAGGGTAAAAAAGTTAGTTCTTTACCAATCGAAAGAGTGAAAAAGGGAGAACCGATCGTTAATTTAAAAGAAGCCAGAGAATTAAATCTTCAAGTACCGCAAAGATTTTTAGAAGAATGTCAGAAAAAAGGAGTTGTATATAGATGAACTTGATCGTATCTGCTATTGGCCAAGGTTTGCTATGGGCTTTGCTTGGCTTAGGATTATATTTGACATTTAGAATTTTGAATTTTGCTGATATGACCGTAGAAGGAACCTTTCCATTAGGTGCAGCTGTTGCAGTAGCTAATATTTCACACGGAATGTCTCCATACTTAGCTACTTTCTTAGCCCTTTTAGCTGGAATGGCAGCAGGTTTAGTAACGGGATTATTGTATACAAAAGGAAAAATTCCAATTCTACTTGCTGGTATTTTAACAATGACGGCAATTTATTCTATTAATTTAAGGATTATGGGCGGTTCTAATATTTCGTTGATTGGCAAGAAGACATTACTCAACAATGAATTTTTAGAAAATTTACCCCAATATTTTAATAGTGTTGCTTTGGGTATTGTTATTGTAGTAGTGATTACTGGAATTTTAATTTTCTTTTTAAATACAGATTTTGGTCAAGCTTTTATTGCTACCGGAGATAATCCAAGCATGGCTAAATCATTAGGAATTCATACAGATTTTATGGTGATCGTCGGATTAATGCTATCAAATGGAATAGTTGCCTTATGTGGAGCATTAATTGCGCAAAATAATGGTTATGCCGATATTAATATGGGAATTGGAACTATTGTTATTGCTTTAGCTTCAATTATCATTGGTGAAGTAGCTTTTGGAGAATTGACCTTAAATCAGCGTTTAGTGGCGGTAACTTTAGGTAGTATTATCTATCGTTTGATTTTACTCGCTGTACTGCAACTTGGATTTTCAGCTAATGATTTAAATTTAATCTCTTCAATTGTCTTAGCTCTATGTATGATGCTTCCACAATTAGAAAAAGTCTTACATTTGAAAAAGCCAGTAGAAAGAGGTGTGAAAAAGCATGACTAAGCCAATTCTAGAATTAAAAGATGTCAAAACAACTGTTAAAACAGCTGATGGTGAAATTGTTCCAATTTTAAAAGGAATTAATTTAGAAATTAGACCTGGAGATTTTATTACTATAATTGGGACAAATGGAGCGGGCAAATCTACACTTTTTAATACGATTGCGGGTAGTTTAAAACCTGATAGTGGTATTCTTCGGCATAATGGGCAAGATATTACGAAAATGAGTGAAGAAAAGCGGACACAATTTATTGGACGAGTTTTTCAAGATCCTAAGATGGGGACTGCTCCGCGAATGACTGTGGCAGAAAATTTATTACTAGCAACAAAACGGGGAAAGAGAAGATTTTTAAAGATTAGAAGACTTAAGCAAAACTTACCTCGTTTTAAAAAGCTAGCTGCAGTTATGAATAATGGCTTAGAGAGTCGTTTAAATACGTTTGTAGAAGGTTTATCTGGAGGCCAAAGACAAGCTTTGAGCTTCTTGATGGCTACAATAGAAAAGCCCGATATTTTATTATTAGATGAGCATACAGCAGCTTTAGATCCTCATACTAGTGAAAATCTACTAGCAGTAACTGATAAGCAAATTAAAGAAAATAAATTAACTGCCTTAATGATTACACATCACATGGAGGATGCTTTAAAATATGGAAATCGTCTTTTAGTGTTGAAGGATGGTAAAGTTAAAGCAGATATTAGTGAAGAAGAAAAAAAGAGTTTAAAAGTAAGTGATCTTTATAGCTATTTTGAAGATTGATCTAAAACCTAGGGCTGGTTGTCGGTTCTAGGTTTTTTAGTTAAAATAATTTTTAATTGTTTTAAGTATAGATTTAATTTTTATAAAGAAGGGATGGAAGAGATGTGAATAAGGGACACAAAATAAGTTTATTTTCAGCAATAATGCTAGCCCTTAATTCTTTGATTGGATCCGGATGGCTTTTTGGCTCAGGCTCGGCAGCAAAAATTGCCGGCCCAGCGGCTATCTTATCTTGGATCATTGGTGCAGTTATTATTATTGCAATTGCCTTAACCTATGTTGAACTAGGAACTATGTTTCCTGAAAGTGGGGGAATGAGCAAATATGCTCAATATAGCCACGGTCCCATGCTTGGGTTTATCGCTGCCTGGGCAAATTGGATTTCTTTGGTAACCTTGGTGCCAATGGAGGCAGTTGCTGCTGTTCAATACATGAGTTCTTGGCCATGGAAGTGGGCAAACTGGACACATCACTTTATGCAAGACGGAAATATAACTACACCTGGGTTATTATTGGTATTTGTGTTCATGATTATTTTTACTTTAATTAACTTCTGGTCAATTAAAATCATGACGCACTTTACTAACTTGATTTCTGTTTTTAAAGTACTCTTGCCTACTATAACAATTATTATGCTGTTTGCATCTAGTTTTCATCCTACTAACTTTGGTCATGATGTAAAAACATTTATGCCTTATGGAAGTAGAGCAATCTTTGAAGCAGCTTCTGGTGCTGGTATCATTATGTCTTATGACGCATTTCAGACAGTAATTAATATTGGTGGTGAGTTAAAGAATCCTCGAAAGAACATTATTCGTGGAGTTTTAATTTCCATGTTTGCGACAGCTGCAATTTATATTCTGCTTCAAGTAGCCTTTATTGGAGCAGTTGATCCAGCAATGCTTGCTAAAAACTCCTGGCATGGAATTGATTTTGCATCCCCATTTGCAGATATTGCAATCCTTTTAGGAATTAATTGGCTTGTGATTTTACTTTATATGGATGCTTTTGTTTCGCCTTTTGGGACTGGAGTAGCTTTTGTCGCAACAGCATCAAGAGCGCTTGCTGCAATGACATATACAAAACACTTACCAGCGTGGTTAGGGAGACTTAATAGACGCTATCTGGTGCCTCGTTTTGCAATGATTGCAGATTTAATTTTAGCGATGATTTTAGTAAGTGTCTTTAGGAACTGGAATTTACTTGCAACAGTAATTACTTGTGCAACTTTGATTGCTTATTTAACTGGTCCAGTTACTACTATTACTTTGAGAAAAATAGCACCAGATTTGGAAAGACCATATAAACCTAATTATATGCGCTGGTTTGCTCCTTTAACTTTTGTATTAACTAGTTTAGCTATTTATTGGACGATGTGGCCAACAACAATTCAAGTTATTTTGGTTATTCTTGTGGGAATTCCAATTTATTTCTATTATGAAGTTAAATATCAAAAGAAAGATTTTAAATCGCAGTTTAAGCATGCTGCTTGGCTTTTAGGGTATTTAGTATTTATTTCTATTATGTCTTATTGTGGTAGCGACGGCTTTGGTGGACAAAACTGGATTAAATATCCGTGGGATTTTCTGTTGATTGCAATTGTCTCCTTGATCTTCTATAAAGTTGCAATTGATACAGGACTAGAAAAAGTTGATCCGGCAGCGATAAAAGTAAACGAAAAAATTAAGCTTAAGAATGACCAAAATTAAGTACACTAGTATAAATTAGCTTGAATTATAGTTAGAAAGGTGCTATCCTTAACTAGTCGTAAAATAATCTATGATCTGAAATATTGGTCATGGCAAAGGAGTATTAAACAATGAGAAAAGGGATTCATCCAGATTACCAAGAAGTTGTTTTCATGGACTCAGCAACTGGTGCTAAGTTCGTAGCTGGTTCTACTTTAAAACCAGAAGAAACAGTTGAATTCGAAGGTAAGACTTACCCATTAGTTCGTGTTGAAATTTCTTCAGATTCTCACCCATTCTACACTGGCAAGCAAAAGTTTGCACAAGCAGATGGTCGTATCGAAAAATTCAACAAGAAGTACGGTATGTCTTCAAAGAACTAATAATTCTTGGTTTTTACCAAAAGAGCAGCCCACTTTGGACTGCTCTTTTTTTATGCTTAACGTGGTATAATTCTTATTGATATGCGTGAGACCTTTTTCTGACTGCGATAAGTCAGTATAATAGGAGTACATGCAATTTTAGGTAGGAGTAATTTATTTATTATGAAAATGCAACTTGCTGAGATCGCTAAAGCATTAAATAGTTCAGTTAATATGGGAGAAGACAAGGTCATTACATCTGTTGTTTTTGACTCAAGAAAAGCAACTCCCAATTCTTTGTTTATTCCCTTAGATGGTGCAAGGGATGGACATGATTTTGTATCTAATGCAATGGCAAACGGAGCAGAAGCAACCCTTTGGAAAAAAGGCCATGAGGGTATGCCTACTGATGTGCCAGTTATTGAAGTGGAAGATCCGCTAACTGCGCTTCAAAATTTAGCTAAATATTACTTAGGTAAAGTTAATCCAACTGTTGTTGGAATTACTGGATCTAATGGTAAAACTACAACTAAGGATATGGTTGCAGCTGTTTTATCAAAAAGATTTAACGTGCATAAGACACAGGCTAACTTTAATAACGAAATTGGGGTACCTGTAACTATTTTAGAGATGAAACCATCTACTGAAATTTTAGTTCTTGAAATGGGGATGGATCGCCCTGGACAATTACATCATTTAAGTGAATTAGTAAGACCCGATGTTTGTGTCATCACAATGATTGGTGAAGCTCATATTGAGTTCTTTGGTACTAGAGATAAGATTGCAGACGCTAAAATGGAAATTACTGACTTCTTAAAAGAAGACGGTAAGTTTATTTACAATGGCGATGAACCTTTACTAGAAGAGCGTGCAGCTAAGATTAAGCAAGAAAAGAGTACTTTTGGTTTTAGAGAAGAAGATACTGTTTTTGCCACTACATTTAGATCTTACATGCACCATGCTACTTTTGAAGTAAATGGGTCAACACAGCAATTTAAGATTCCAATGATTGGAAAACATAATGTCTCTAATGCTCTTGCAGCTATTAGTGTAGGACGCCATTTTGGTGAAAATGATGAACAAATTGCCCAAGCTTTAGCTAACTTCACTCCAACAGCAAATAGAATGCAATGGAAGAAGGGTGATGTAGGCGAAGCAATTATGGATGATGTCTACAACTCAAATCCAACTGCGGTTAGAGCTGTTACGACTTCGTTTGGACAAGTAATGGTCGAAGATGGTGGGCGCAGAATTGCTGTCTTAGGTGATATGTTAGAGCTTGGGGATGAATCAGCTGATCTTCATGCGTCTCTTGCAGCTAGCTTGGATCCAGCAATTATTAATGAACTATATTTATATGGTCCAGAGATGAAAAACTTATATGATGCTCTTGTTGATAAGTACCCAGAAGAAAATTTGCACTATTATCCACAAGATCAAATGAATCATATGATTGATGACTTAAAGAATGATATTAAGCCAGCTGATATTGTAATGCTAAAGGGATCACATGGGATGCATTTGGAAAAGGTTTTAGACCGTCTCATGTAGGAAGGAATTAGATATTTGAAATTTTCTGAAATGAACTTAAAACCTGAAATTTTAAAAGCTATTAAGCGTTCAGGTTTTGAAGAAGCTACACCAATTCAAGAAAAAACCATTCCCCTAGTTTTGGAGGGAAAAGATGTAATTGGTCAAGCCCAGACAGGGACTGGTAAAACTGCTGCTTTTGGTTTGCCAATTTTACAAAACTTAGATAAGCAACACGATTCAATTCAAGCTATTATTATTGAACCTACCCGTGAATTGGCTATTCAAACCCAAGAAGAGTTGTTCCGTTTAGGTCGTGATGAAAGAGCTCGCGTTCAAGTAGTTTATGGCGGTGCTGATATTAGACGTCAGATTCGTGCTTTAAAACAAACACCAGCAATTTTGGTGGGAACGCCTGGACGTTTACTTGATCATTTAAAACGTGGCACAATTGATATTTCTAAAGTTAAAACAATTGTTTTAGATGAAGCAGATGAAATGCTTGATATGGGATTTATTCAAGATATTGAAAGTATTTTGAAATATGCATCAAGTAAACATCAAACATTACTTTTCTCTGCTACAATGCCAAAGCCAATTTTACGAATTGGTGAAAAATTCATGAATGATCCTGAGATTGTAAAAATCAAAGGAAAAGAATTAACTGCTAATTTAATTGATCAGTATTTTGTGAGAGCAAAAGAAAATGAAAAGTTCGACATCCTATGTCGCTTAATTGACGTTCAAAATCCTGATTTAGCTGTTATTTTTGGTAGAACCAAGAGACGTGTTGATGAATTAACACGTGGGCTACAAGCACGTGGATATAACGCTGCTGGAATTCATGGTGATCTTTCTCAAGCTAAGCGAATGAGCGTGTTAAAGAGATTCCGTAAAGGTAAGCTAGATATTTTAGTTGCAACTGATGTGGCAGCTCGTGGATTAGATATTTCTGGGGTAAGTCATGTTTATAACTATGATATTCCGCAGGATCCAGATTCTTATGTTCATCGTATTGGTAGAACTGGACGTGCTGGCCAGAACGGAATGTCTGTAACTTTTGTTACTCCAAATGAAATTGGCTATATGCGTACTATAGAACAATTAACGCATAAAAAGATGATGCCACTTAAGCCACCAACTGATGAAGAAGCATTTAAAGGTCAGCTAAGTGCAGCTAATAAAAAGGTAGCAGAATTACTCGATAGTGATCTTTCTAAATATACTGAAGAAGCATCTCAACTTCTTGACGATTATTCTGCGATTGATTTAGTGGCCGCTTTATTGAAGGACTTGTCTAAAGATGCAGATAGTGTAAAAGTAAAAATTACACCTGAAAAGCCATTACCATTTAAATCAAAGCATGGTAATAATCGAAACTTTAAACGTAATTTCAAACGTGGTGGAGATCGAAATGAACGATATCATCGTAAGCCTAGTGCCCGTAAAGGTGGTAAAAAGCATGATTTCGTTATAAAGAAAAAAGATTAATTTTTGTTACTGGAGAGCTGTAGTTGCTACAGCTCTTTTTTGTAATATAATGTATCAATGTGTGAGGTGAAAATAATGATTAGAGGCGTAGGAATTGACTCAGTTGAAGTTGAACGCATGAAAAAGATAGTTGAAAAAGGCGATAAATTTGCTAAAAGGGTATTAACTCCGAAAGAATTTGAACAATATCAACAATTAAAAGGAAAGCGCAAGGTAGAGTATCTTGGTGGACGTTTTTCTTTAAAAGAATCTTTTTCAAAGGCAATGGGAACTGGATTAGGCAAATATGTTGGTTTTCAAGATATTGAAACATTATGGGATGACTTAGGGCATCCAGTAATGACCTCGACAAAGTTTTCTGGAAATATTTTTCCTAGTATCACACATGATGATCATGAGATTATAACAGTTGTAGTTTTGGAGGAATTAGATTAATGGTTCCAGGAATTCATCGTCCAGCCGTAGTAAAGGTAAACTTGGGCGCTATTAAAAGAAATCTTGAAAATGAGATGGAGCATCTAGAGCCCGGACAAAAGATGCTTGCAGTTGTAAAAGCTAACGGTTATGGACACGGTGCAGTAGAAGTAGCTAGAGTTGCAGATAAGGTAGGAGCAGCTGGCTTTTGCGTTGCAATTTTGGACGAAGCATTAGAGTTAAGACGTGCAGATATTACAAAACCAATTTTAGTTTTAGGTGTTGTTTCTCCGGAATATGCTCCAATTGCTGCTGTAAATAACGTTTCATTGACTGTTCCAAACTTAGAATGGCTTAAAGAAGCAGAGAAGTACTTAAAAGATGCAAATTTGCAATTGAAGATTCATTTAGGTATTGATTCTGGAATGGGTAGAATCGGATTTAATGAAGACGCAGACTTTATTGCCGCTAATGAGTTTTTAGAGAATAACGATAATTTCTTTATTGAAGGAATGTTTGCCCATTTTGCTTCTGCTGATAGCAGTGATGAAACTTATTTCAAACATCAATGTGAAAAATTTAATCATATGAAGAGCCTGCTTACTGTAGAGCCAAAGTGGATTCATGTTGATAATACGGCAGCAAGTATTTTTCATGATGGAATTAAAAGTGATTTAGTTAGATTTGGTATTGGAATTTATGGTTTAAATCCTTCTTCTAATCCTAATTCTCCAGACTTAAAATCAAATATTTCGTTAGAGCCGGCCTTATCATTTGAAAGTGAATTGACTCATGTTAAGACAATTCACCAAGGTGATGGTGTTGGATATGGCTCGACCTTTGTTGCAGATGAAGATACAATTATCGGAACTGTACCCGTTGGGTATGCAGATGGATTTATTAGAAAATTTCAAGGTTTCAAGATTAAAGTGGGAGATACGTACTGTCCAATTGTTGGCCGAATTTGTATGGATCAATTTATGGTTAAGATGCCTAAAAAGATGCCAGTAGGGACCAAAGTAACCATCATTTCTTCTAATCCTAATGATCAAAATAATATTAAAGCTGCGGCCGATTATGTTGACACAATTCATTATGAAGTTGCTTGCTTATTAAATGATCGTTTACCACGTGTATATTACGAAAATTAAAAATAAAAGCTTGTTTAACCAATTTGGCTAAACAAGCTTTTTTACTATAGTAATCAAGATAATTAGTCTTTTAATTCTCCAGGTTTTTCTGCGCTACGGATTGTTAGACCTGATTGAAGATCTTCAATTTCAGCAACAACGAAACCTTTCTTTTCAAGTCGGTTGACGATAGCAGTCATTGTTTCGCGAGAAACACCAATAGGAAGAGTAAATAAGTTACGGCGAACTAATTCACCAGTTTTAACATCTAAAGTTAAACAACCGGCAATATTACTATATTTAGAAATAATTTTTGCCATTTTAACTAAATTACCACGACCATTATCTGAAAGAATAGTCAAAACATAAGAACCATTTTTGATATTCCAAGCATCAGAAAGCATATCTAGTAAACGGGAGTGAGTCAAAATTCCATAGAAATGGTTTTCTTCATCCAATACAGCAATGTATGGGAGGTCTTTAATATTAAAGAATACACGGAAGAATGGTGAATTTACCTTAATTGTTTTGGTAGCGTTTTTAAGCAAGTAAGTTACAGGTAGATTCATGTCGCCGCCTTGAGACTTGTGACGGTAAATGTGCATTTTATAAATGTTTCCCCGAAAAATGGTTCCTGTATCATCTAAAATAGGGACACAACGAAAGCCGGAGTCTTCTAATATTTTTAATGCTTCGGCAAGAGTAGCTTTTTCGTTGACTGTAGTTAAGTAATCTTTTTTATAGACAAGAGATTTAATTAGCATGATTAGCCTCCATACATCTGAAATTTACAAGCCATTATACCATAGTTTTATATAAAAATTAAAGACTGATTAAACAACTTTAATTTAGAAAATAAAAGAGCATCCACAAATGTGAATGCTCTCTTACAGGAAAAAGTCTTAATTATTATTGACGAACCTTTACGCCAGTTTCTTTGAAGGCTTTGTCCATAACTTCCTTTAATTGTTTTGCAGAAGCTTCCATCTTAGCTTGTTCGTCAGCGTTTAATGGCATTTCAATAACTTGTTCCAAGCCGTGACGACCAACAACTGCTGGAGTACCGATGTGAATATCGTGTAAGCCGTATTCACCATCCATAGGTACTGAAAGTGGAAGAACTCTGTGTTCGTTGTTCAAGATAGCCTTAGTAATGAATGCTAAAGCAGTACCGATACCGTAGAAAGTAGCACCCTTCTTGTTAATGATGTCGTAAGCCATGTCAGCAACTTCCTTGTGGATTGCTTCAAGCTTGTTTTCACCAACTTCTGGGTGAGCCTTTACCCAGTCGCTAACTTTTACGCCACCAACATTGTTGTAGCTCCATACTGGGAATTCAGTATCACCGTGTTCACCAAGCATGTATGCGTTAACTGAACGTG
>CAMFQH010000048.1:0-9834 GCA_945980025.1 uncultured Lactobacillus sp. | reverse complement strand
GGCTCGGCTTATTCCTACGGAAATATCCTTTACGGAGAAGTTATTGGCTGGATTTTAGGTTGGGCATTAATCTTAGAATATATGCTCTCAGTTGCTGCAGTATCAGCTGGATGGGCTTCTTATTTCAACTCCTTACTACACAGCTTTGGCTTACACATCCCACATCATTTTGAGGGATCATTCGATCCGTTAAATGGTACGTACCTAAATTTATGGGCAGTCATTAGTGTTTTATTAATTGGAATCTTACTTTCTCGTGGAATGAAAGCATCCATGAAATTTAATAATGCTGCTGTTTTAATTAAGATAGCAATCATATTTATTTTTATTGGTGTTGGTTTATTTTTTATTAAGCCTAAAAACTATCAACCTTTCACGCCATATGGAACTACAGGCGTTTTACGTGGAGCTACAACAGTCTTTTTTGCGTTTTTAGGTTTTGACGTTGTTTCATCTTCAGCAGCTGAAGTTAAAAATCCTAAAAAAAATATGCCTATTGGAATCATCGGTACTCTAATCGTAGCAGCTCTTCTCTATATGGGAGTTTCAGTAGTTTTAACTGGGATGGTAAATTATAAACAACTAGATGTAGCTAATCCGGTTGCCTACGCTCTAAAGGTCGTTAACCAAGGTTGGGTAGCAGATTTATTATCGATTGGTGCTATTGTCGGAATGAGTACAATGATGTTAACTATGATTTACTCAAGTTCACGTCTAATTTATTCTATTGGACGCGATGGACTCCTACCTAGCTTTTTAGGAAAAATTGACAAGCATGGTCTTCCAGAAAATGCCCTCTGGATCGTAACTATTGTGATTGCAATTATGGGTGGTCTCTTTTCTCTTGAAGAACTTACTAGCTTAGTTTCAATTGGGACATTGCTTGCCTTCACTTTTGTTTCATTTGGAGTTATCTTATTACGCAGAAGAAAAGATATTCCTGAAGGTGACTTCAAGGTTCCATTCTATCCAGTAATTCCAATTCTTTCTGGACTTGCCTGCATTGGCATGATGTGTTTTTTATCTGTTAAAACTTATATTTTTGCTAGTGTTTGGTTCTTATTTGGACTATTTATTTACTGTGTCTATGGATATAAACATAGTAAAATCAGCAAAAGAAATGCTTAATTACAAAAAAGAGTAGTTACTCGGGAGTTTTGAGTAACTACTCTTTTTTATTACGACTTTTCGGTTCCCAATTAAGTGCTAATACTGCACAAATGATCATTATTGAACCAATCCAATCAATTGGAGCCATCACTAATCCAAAAATAATTACTGACCCAATCGTTGCGGAAACCGGCTCAAAAGCATCTAATAAACTAGCAGTTGATGGTTTAATATAACGAAGTGATCCCATCATCCATTGAAATGGAATTAGAGTTCCAATCACGATTACACCAGCCATTAGCCAAAAAACATTAATATTATTCGGAATCTTTGGCCATACCGGATGTACTATTACCAAAGCAATCCCTGAAAAAAGCAAGCCCCATCCAGTTACTACTAAACTAGAAGTATGATCAAGTAATCGACGTGGAATAAGAGTATTGGTAGCTACACCTACTGCCGAAATTAGACCCCAAAATAAAACTGAAGGAGTTAGGGACAATTGATTAAAGTGCCCATGTGTAGCTAAAAAGAAAACTCCTATAAAAGCAACAATAGCAGCAATTACATCTACTGCACGTAATACCTGATGCTCAAATACTACCATATAAAATAAGACAAAAAATGGTCCAATAAACTGTAATACAGTAGCAATGGAGGCATTTGCTTGTTGAACAACAATGAAGTAACAATATTGCACGGGTAATAACCCCAACAAACCGTACGCAATGACAGTAATTGCATCTTTTTTATCAGTCATAGTTTTAAGTGGTCTTTTGCCAGTAATTTGAGCAAAAATCAATAATAATACTCCGCTTACTACCATTCGAACTTGTGAAATCCAAATCGGCGTTATACTTGAGCTGATATTAAATAATCCCTTAGCAAATAACCCTGAAATGCCCCAAAAAACACAGGCTAATGCTGCCAAGCACGTCCACAATCTCTTTTTTGTCATATTTTTCCAACTTTCCTAATCTTATGCAAGATTCATCATAACATACTAGAAAAAAATTATCTTTTTACCTCTTGCTTTTTCAACGCAAATCGAGTTAAATATACTTAATATAAAAATTAAAAAGCAATGAAGAGACGAGTAGATAATTTTATTCTTTCAGTGAATTAGCGTTAGTGAGAAGCTAGTAGACCCTGAATTATCGAATAACACTTTTCCGCTGTGCTGCTAGCCTAAATTAAAGTAAGCTACGCCGTCATCGGTACGTTATCAAGCCGAAGAGCATGATTGTGTTCTATTAAGCTGGTCTATTTTTAGACAATTTAGGTGGTACCGCGGAAAAAAGCCTTTCGTCCTGAGAAACTCAGGAGTGAAGGGCTTTTTTCTTTACTCTTAAAATTTTTCTAAGGAGTACAGATAATTATGACATTAATATTACCTAAGGACTACCATCCAAGTTTAACCATTCGTGATACTGAAGCCGCAATTGTTTTCATTAGAGAAAATTTTCAAGATAAAATTGCTGACAAATTAAACCTTCAAAGAATGTCAGCACCAATGTTTGTTGAAAAATCTACTGGATTAAATGATAACTTAAATGGGATTGAACGTCCGGTTGCTTTTGATATGAAGGCTATGCCAGATGATACAATCGAAGTTGTACACTCATTAGCAAAATGGAAACGTCTAGCACTTAAGCGTTATGGTTTTGGAATGCATGAAGGTCTTTATACTAACATGAACGCAATTCGGCGTGATGAAGATTTAGATAATTTTCACTCAATCTACGTAGATCAATGGGACTGGGAAAAGATTATTGCTAAAGAAGAAAGAAATATTGAGACTCTTAAAACTACTGTCAAACAAATTTTTAAAGCAATTAAAGAAACTGAAAAAGAGCTCCGCGCACGCTATCCGGGTTCTACTTACCGCTTACCTAGCGATATTACTTTTATTACTACACAAGAACTGGAAGACCGCTGGCCAGATTTAGCACCAGAAGAACGTGAAGATAAAATAGCTAAAGAGAAAAAAGCAGTATTCTTAATGAAAATTGGCGATAAATTAAAGCGTAGTGGTAAACCACACGATGGTCGTGCACCAGATTACGATGACTGGCAGTTAAATGGTGACTTACTATTTTGGTATGAACCTTTACAACGTAAAATAGAAATTTCTTCAATGGGAATTCGAGTTAGCGAAGAATCGCTGAAAGAGCAACTCAAAAAAGCTCATACTGAAGAAAGATCTGATTTACCTTTCCACAAAATGCTTTTAGAAGGTAAACTTCCTTATACAATTGGTGGGGGTATTGGCCAATCTCGTTTATGTATGCTTTTACTTGGAAAAGCTCATATTGGCGAAGTTCAAGCAAGTATTTGGCCTCCCGAAATGATTGAATCATGTGAAACTGCCGACATAAAAATTCTATAGCACAAAAAAAGACTGTTAAGCCAATCGGCTTAACAGTCTTTTTCGTTATTTACTAGCTTTACGATCTTTTCTAGAGATAATAAACATAATTAGAGGTAAGAGGATAAATCCAAAAATCATCATAGCAATTGCATACCAGTTAATTCCAGTTACTTGTCCTTGGGCATTGACTACCCCAAACTGAGCCTTCCAGTTATATTCTACTAGTAAGAAAATCACTAGAGCAATGGAAAGAATTGGAACGACAATATCAGTCCACACATTCTTTTGCGCATTTAAAACTGGTTCTGCAGTTTTTCCACGATAGAATTGAATAACTGCCAATGGAACTACAATAAAGCCTAAGAAACGTACCATAGCACTTAAAGTAATCAAGTTAACCATATTATATTCAAATGCCATTGGAATTAAAATTGCAAGTAATACGGAAATAAAGAAGGTTCTAATTGGGAAATTATTCTTAGTTCTTTTAGTTAAAGCCTTTGAGAATTGATTTTCACGTGCCATAGCTTCTAAAATTCGTGGAGCATTGAAACTAGAAGCAACATTAATACCAAACATTGAAACTAAAGCACCAACTAAGATAACATCCCTTAAAATTTCATTCTTAAAAATAGCCGCAATTGCGACAACTTGCTTAGTTGTCATTAATGCTTTTGGATCGAGCATCATTGCAACAGCAACAACCCCAATATAAATTACCGCGATAACAATAATAGCTAAAGGAATAGCGCGTGGTAAGTTTTTAGCAGGATTCTTCATATCGTCTGAACCAGAAGCAACTGATTCAAATCCAGTAAAGGCATAGAAGGCAGATACGATTGCCATTACAAAACCTGTAGTAGTTAAAGTAGGAACAATCTTTTGACCATTTTGAGTAATTTGATCTACCTGACTTAAATTACTTGAAGCACCACTTACAATTAATAAAACTACCCCTGCAACAATAATTAATACTAGAGCAGCTA
This sequence comes from uncultured Lactobacillus sp., assembly GCA_945980025.1. Lineage (GTDB taxonomy): Bacteria > Bacillota > Bacilli > Lactobacillales > Lactobacillaceae > Lactobacillus. The sequence continues at coordinate 5,367 of CAMFQH010000048.1, read as the reverse complement.
ACTTACCAATAGTCGCTAAGTTCATAACATACTTAACCACTTTTTGACCAAATAAATTAATTACCGTAATAACAGCCATTAATATCAAAAAACCAATAGTTACGCTCATCGTTTCATTTGGGTTACCACCAAAAATAGAAATAGTAGATTTAATAACCCCAACTGCCATTACACCCCAGGCAACACTAGCTGAAAAATAACGTAAAATTCCCATATAGAAACCAACATTATTTCCAAAAGCTGCCTTTGAGTATGCATAAGCTGCTCCAGATTTAGTTACATATTTTGCTGCTGCTGCAAAAGAAATAGCTAAAATAGATGCAAAAATTGCAGCTATAAAATATACAATTAAAGCTTTAGATCCAGCCTGTTGAACTACGCTCCCGGGCGTTAAAAATATTCCTGAGCCAATAATCGAATTAATGGCCAACAAAACAATAGACCAAAAGCCTAATTTACTTGTTTCATTTTCGTTCATCTATTAATAACTTCTTTCTATTTTTTCTTTGCATTATCAATAATATATTTAAACAGATTATTTTGATAAGGAACTACGCGATGAAGCATTTCGGGATGCCATTGAACCGCAATAACTGATGCATCTTCGTTTTCAATTGCCTCTACTACCCCATCTACACAACGAGCTGAAACCTTAAAATCGTCTGCTACATCCTTAATTAATTGATGGTGGAAAGAATTTGTTCGCATCTCTTCTTTGCCTAACAATTCTGCAATCTTAGTACCTGCTATTGTTTTTACAGTATGAGTAAGCAAAGTTGGGGTCTGACCTTGACTATGCTTTAACGTTTTTTCTTTTCTATAACTAAGATCCTGATATAAGGTTCCACCATGATATACATTAATGATTTGTGCTCCACGACAAATTCCTAAAACTGGAATTCCATTTTCTTCAGCTAGTTTTAAGAGGCGCATATCAAATTTATCTCTTTCAGGCCAAATATCTCCCAATTTTTGTTCAGGCTCTTCACCATAGTTATGAGGATCTACATCATGACCACCAGATAAAATTAATCCTTGAACATTTAAAAGTTGCTCTTTCACAACCTCTTCATCTTCATTGAAAGGAATGATATAAGGGATTCCACCATTTTGGATTACAGAATCAATATAATCGTCATTAACATAACTCCGACGATAGCCTGGAAAAATACCGCCATCATCAATAATTATAGAACCAGAAATTCCAATAATTGGTTTCATATTTACTCGCTCCTTTAACTTGCTTTTTACCAGTTAGACTTAATTATAAATTACATAGTTTAATGCGTAAACACTATAACTTAAAATTAACACCTTTTTCTCATTATAAGCTAATATTATGCCCTAATAAAAAGACCATCCCTAAAGGAATGGTCCAATTAATTATTTTTTATTACGATGTTTAAGCATATACACAAGGCTTGCTAACACTAAAACTCCAGCACCCACACCTACAGAAATTCTTGTCTCTGGATTGATAAACATAAATACAACAATCACTAATAACATTGCAAATGCAAAATAATTTGAATAAGGGTAGAGAGGTAACTTAAATGGATGTTCAGCCATTAAATGTGAATTATTTTTTCTGAATTTCAATTCAGCAATCAAAATTACAAACCATGCTACCATTCCTGGTAAAACAGAAGAACTATAGACAACAACGAACAATTCTCCCATTGACTTATTCATGGTTGACATTATCAAATTCAAAATAAAGCCGATTAAAATACCTGAGGTAATTCCAACGATAGCTCTGTCAGGAACAATACGCTTCGATAGTTTTCCAAAGGCCTTTGGCGCTTCTCCCTCATGTGCCAATTTAAATAGCATTCTACTAGATGAATAAATACCGGAATTCGCACCTGACAAGGCTGCGGTTAAAACTACGAAGTTAATAATCCCAGCAGCTGCTGTGATCCCTACCTTAGTAAAGGTCTCTACAAATGGAGAGCCAATATTACTTAATTGATTCCAAGGATAAATTGTAACGATCACAAAGATTGCCCCAACGTAGAAAATCAAGATACGCCATAAAACTGATTTTACGCTTTTTACAATTGCCTCTTGTGGGTTGGCTACTTCTCCAGCAGAAATACCAATTAATTCTATTCCCTCATATGAACCAGCAATAATTGCCATTGAGAAAAAGAATCCTTTTACTCCACCAGTGAAAAAGCCACCATGTGACCATAGATTACTAAAGCCGATTGGTTTTCCGTGATTTCCTACACCGAGTAAAATCACCAGCAAGCCTAAAATAATCATTATCACAATTGTTACTACCTTAATCATCGCAAACCAAAACTCTAGTGTTCCATAAGCTTTAGCACTAGCTAAGTTTGCCAGTAATAAGAAAGCAATAATTATTATTCCAGACCAAAAAACACTAACTTCAGGCCACCAAAACTTTAAATACTCTGTTGCGGCCACAACTTCTGAAATACCAACAACAATATATTGAAAGACATTAGCCCACTCAGCTAAATATCCCGCTAATGGTGAAATATACTCTGTTGCATAATCTGCAAATGATCCTGTTCCAGGACTAACATATAGCATCTCTCCCAATGCTCGCATTACGATGTATAAAATTAGTCCTACAAACATATAGGCTAATAAAACTGATGGCCCCGTCCATTTAATAGTTGATGTAGATCCCATGAATAATCCAACACCAATGGCTCCACCTAGAGAGATCATCTCCATTTGTCCAGCAGTCATCGATCGCTTTAATTTAGGAGGATGATTCTGTTTATTCTCCATTATTTACACCATCCTTTTTATGTCGAAATAGATAAACAATTGTAGCTATAAGTAAAACAGCGGCTCCCACTAATACAGAAACTCTAGTTTCAGGGTTAATAAGCATAAAGATAACTATAACAATCAGCATCAAAAATGCAAAGTAATTGGAAATAGGGTATAACGGCAACTTGAAAGGATGGTCTACTAGTAAATCTTGATTATTGCGTCTAAATTTTAGTTCAGCAAGTAAGATTACAAACCATGGAATCATACCTGGTAAGACTGAAGACGAGAAAACGACAACGAATAAATCTTGAGTAGATTTATTAATTGTAGCTGCAATCATATTAATAATAAATCCAATTAGTATTCCCCCGGAAATACCTAAAATTGCATGATTAGGAACAATTCGTTTAGAAATATGTCCAAAGGTCTTAGGAGCATCCCCATCATGAGCTAATTTAAAAAGCATTCTACTAGATGAATAAATTCCAGAGTTTGCTCCTGACAAGGCTGCCGTTAAAACCACAAAGTTGATGATACTTGCCGCTGCTGTAATTCCTACCTTTGCAAATGTAGTTACAAATGGAGAGCCAATATTACTTAATTCATTCCATGGATAGATCGTAACAATAACAAAAATTGCTCCAACATAGAAAATTAAGATACGCCACAAAACCGATTTTACACTTTTTACAATGGCTTTTTTAGGATTTGCTACCTCACCAGCAGATATGCCTAGTAACTCGATTCCCTCATATGAACCAACAATAATTGACATTGAGAAGAAGAAGCCTTTTACTCCACCAGTGAAAAAGCCACCATGTGACCATAGATTGCTAAACCCAGTTGGCTTTCCGCCGTTCCCTATTCCAAAGAAAATTACAATGAATCCTAAAATAATCATTAAGATAATAGTTACAACTTTAATCATTGCAAACCAAAACTCTAGGGAAGCATATGCTTTGGCACTAGCTAAATTTGCTAACACTAAAAACAAAATAATAATAATTCCCGACCAAAACACATTCACTTTTGGCCACCAAAACTTTAAATATTCAGTTGCTGCAACTACCTCAGACATTCCAACAACTATATACTCAAATACATTAGCCCACTCAGCTAAATATCCCGCTAATGGATGGACATATTCAGTTGCATAATCTGCAAATGATCCTGTTCCTGGATTAACATATAACATTTCTCCCAAGGCCCGCATTACAATGTACAAAATTAATCCAACAAACATATAAGCGAGTAAAACCGAAGGCCCGGTCCATTTAATAGTTGATGTAGATCCCATGAATAATCCAACACCAATTGCCCCACCTAAAGATATCATTTCCATTTGACCAGCTGTCATGGAACGTTTCAATTTAGGCATTGACTTTTTATTTTCCATTACTTAGTGCCACTCCTATAAAAAAAACTAGCAGTCACTTGAGAGCTAGTTTTAGATATCAAAAATTGATTAATGATATTTTAATACAGGTACGCGTTAATGCCAAGGCCTTTTTAACAAAAAATAAGGAGCTTAGCCTCACAGCTAAATCTCCTTATTACTTTTGCTTAAAATTCCGTTTAATTTTTTGCCAAATGGTAAGAGCTTTTCTCATGTTATCTGCTGGTACATGCTTTCGAATAGCGCGCAAAGTTGGCTTTACATGTCTCGCAGCAAAAATAAAACTACCATTTTTTTTAGTACAAATCTTAAAACGAGGAATATATTTTCCACCAAAATATACATCCGCAACTACAACGGTTACTTCATCCCACGGAATCTGTACATAGTCATTTGGATTATTATCACTATAAAACTCAAACCCTTTATCTCCGACTAAAACTTTTCCATATGTAGGAATTCCTCTAAACCAAGTCGCAGCATCTACATACTCTGATTTTGTATTTAATGATTGAACCATATAAAAAACCTTTTCATATATAAGAAAAACGGTCTAAACAAGACCGTTTCTTATCTGATTAATTGTTATAGTAAGCCAATTACGTGACCTACAATACCAACAACAAAGATACCAATAATGATAACGATTGGCGAAACTTTCTTCTTTAATAACCACATACATAAGAAAGTTAATAGAACTGCAGCAAGACCAGGAATTAAACTATCCAAGTTTTGTTGTAAGGTTGTTTGCTTAATTCTATCTAAGGCCATACCATTACCTAAGTTGTATTCACTCAAAGCTTTGTGAATACCTTCTGCTCCTTTTGGAAGGGTGTTCCAATCAATATAAGCACCCTTTTGAAGCGGAACGCTTGAAACAACTGGTTTGAAGTTAATTGTTACCCAACGCTCAATTAAAGCACCGATAACAAACATACCCATCATAGAAGCTCCACGGGTAATCTTTTGTAATAAACCACCTGAGGCATCTTCTGTAATTTTAGTACCAGCTTTGTAACCCATTTCTTGAGTGTACCATAAAAATGCCATACGAATTACATTCCATAATACAAAGAACAAGATAGGTCCTAAGATGTTACCACTCAAAGCAAGTGAAGCACCTAATGAACCAATAATAGGACGAACAGTGTACCAAAAGACCGGGTCACCAACACCGGCTAAAGGTCCCATCATACCAACTTTAACACCTTGAATAG
>CAMFQH010000047.1:0-9871 GCA_945980025.1 uncultured Lactobacillus sp. | reverse complement strand
TGTAAGCTGCACATTCGATTAAATACCTGTTCACTAAAATATTCTTTTTTGATATGCAAAATAATCCCTCCTTTGAATTTAATAAACTAACTAAGCAAAAGAAAAAGCGCCCCAAGTATAGTTATTACACTACACTAGGGACGCTTAATAGCGTGTTACCACCCTGCATTCGAATTAATCTTACAATTAATTCCTCACTAAGTACTCCAACATTTGGAAGACTCGGACATGATAACGAACGTCAATCGTAAATTGCTTACTTAAATTAGCTTGCACTTTAATTTAGCTCCAAGACCATCTTCATTACATCAGCAACATCGACTTGCACCTAATCCGACTCTCTGGGGGATGCTTTAAGTAATTACTCATCTTTTCTAAGCTTTAATTAATTTTGTTGTCATAATATTACAACGCTTAAAAAATAATGTCAATAAAAATTTTTAGTAAGCTATTCAACTTCAGCATCTACATCAGATTTTTCATTATTAAAAGTATTCCAGTTTAGTTCTCCGGTACGCTTAGCAGTGATAACACCAGCAACCATTGAGTCGTTAACGTTAAGGGCAGTTCGAGCCATATCAACAACTGGGTCAATAGCAATTAAAACACCTAAAACGGTTACTGGTAGGTTAAGAGCACCTAAGACCATTAGAGTAGTAAATGTAGCACCGCCACCAACACCGGCAACGCCGAAACTAGAAATAACGTCAATTACAACTAAACTTAAAACAAATTGCCATGAGAAAATGTTAACTCCAACAAGTGGGGCAGTGATTGCTGCTACCATTGATGGATAAATACCTGCACATCCATTTTGACCAATAGTTAAACCAAAACTAGCGGCAAAGTCGGCAATGGTATCACTTACTCCCATTGATTCACGTTGAGTACGTACGTTAAGTGGTAAACTACCACCACTAGTTCTAGAAGTGAAGGCAAAGACTAAGACAGGCCATGCTTTCTTGAAGTAGGTAATTGGATTAATTCCGTTAATTAAAAGTAGAACTGCATGAACAATGAACATAACAGCAATTGCAAGGTAAGCAGCAACGATAAAGACAAGCAGTTTACTCATTGTTGCAAAACTGTTAGTTGCAGTAGTTCTAGCAATCAAAGCAAAAATTCCATAAGGAGTGAGTTCAAGTACAATCTTAACTATGCGCATGATAACTGCACGTAAGGCTTGAATACCACGTGCAAATGTAGCAGCAACGTCTGCTCTTTCCTTCTTAATCTGTAAGAATGCAATTCCGACAAAAATAGAGAAGATGACGATTGCAATTGTGCTAGTTGAGCGCATTCCAGCAAAATCTGCAAAAATATTTTGTGGGAAGAAGGATGTTATTTGTTGAGGAAGGGTCAAGCCTTTTAATTGAGCCTGGTGATCTTTAATAGAGGTAAGAGCAGTGGAGGAAGCAGATATTCCTTTAGCAAAGCCAGCCCCACCTAAATTAAAAATAGCGACACTACTGAAGCCTAAGAAGGAAGCAACAGCTGTAGTTCCTAATAAAATAGCTAAAACACTGGTAGCAATTTTTCTAATCTTAGTAGTCATTTTTAGTTGAGTGAAGGCTCCAACTAAAGACACAAAGATTAGAGGAATTACTAGCATTTGTAGTAAGGAAACATAGCCATCCCCAACAATGGAAATCCAGTCGATACTATTTTTTACAATGTTACTGTTAGCACCGAACATTAATTGAAGGGAAACACCAAAGATGATTCCGACGATAAGGGAGAGGAATACTAATTTAGTAAATCCCCAATTCTTTTTATGTAAGTAAGCCATACCAGCTAGAATCGCGATGGCCATTAAAACAACGAGAGTAGTTTGCACTTTATTCAACTCCAATTCTAAGCAAACAAAAAAGAGCCATTGGCCTAATGCCAGCAGCTCTTGAGAAAAACCATAGTTATAACTTTGAAAAGCTAGTTTCTAACTAGAGAAATTCTTGAATGAACTAATGACTGTACGCCAAATAATTGCCAAATTTTTTTGACAATTACAACAACAAGAATTTGCTTGACGTACATTAAACATAATCATTAGCTCCTTTCTTACTTTTCACAAGCTATATTATCGTACAACTTACTTTTAGTCAACACTTAATTTAAAAAATAATCTATATTCCATAAATATATATTATGCCAACTTTATATGTAAAATACTGTATATAAGCATTGCAAGCCTTTTCGTTAGTGGGTATAATCAGGTTGAAGAGATGTAGATTTATGAGGTGAAATAAAATGGCAGAACCTAAATGGCTACAAGATTTAAAAGAAGAAGATTATATTAAAGAAGACTTTGATGCGACCGGCAAATCCCGATACACGGTCGAAGGTATCGATAAAAATGATCCAGATTGGTTGAATAAGGCTGCTAAAAAGGTACATGCAGCAGAAGGCGACGACTATGTAAAATTGGATGCTGGTCTTCTTACCGTTAACCAAATTAATTGGATGTTACGTCGTGCGTTTGGTGAATTAACTTATGTAGATGATAATAACCAATTCTTGTGGTATAACAGACCAACTGATCCAAATAAGAAAATGCTCGCCAAACGTACGCCAGATCAAGTTGGTGATACAATGGGCGCCGTTCACCCAGATATTCGCAATGTAATTCCTGAAGCTAAGAAAGTTATTTATGCTTTAAGAAACAAAATAGATGGTCATGATGAGGTAAAAATGCCAGTTCCTAATGGCAATCGTCATAAATTAATTTTGCATGATTATAAGCGAATTGAAGATGACGAAGGAAATTACGTGGGAACTTATGAATGGGTACAAGATATTTATCCATTTGTGAAGTACTTCTGTGAAACTACTGGTCAAAAGCTAGTAGATGATCCGGATGCTACAACGGGTGCAACTTATAAGAGGGATGAAGTTGATACTGCAACTGGTGCATCTAAGCATGAAGAGCATGTGGAAAAGAAGCAAGAAGAAACTGATACAAGTTCTGGTGCTTCAGAGTATTAATTAAAATTATAGATAAAAAATGACAGATATTAATATCTGTCATTTTTTGCTTAAATAGTTTCTAAATACCAATAGTGACACAAAAAAACTAATAGTTTATTTTTTAAAGTTAGATACGAATATATTAATAATGCGAAATATCTTATCAATGGTACAGACCATTAATTTGGAAAAATTATTAATAAAAGCTTCCTACCCCATTAATTATAGTAAAAAGCTAAAACTAAGAAAACGAAATATATTTCAGAGTTTGACAAGATATTTGAAACATCTGAAATAAAATTCTTAACCTTTGAAAACGCTTTCTTAAATAAAAATTTAGCGGTATAAATAATGTGTAAGCTAGCTGAGAGGAAAAACAAGGAAAAGTTTTTCAAGATATATCTGAAAGAGAATCACAAAAAGGGAGTAGAAACTGTATGACTAAAGATAATCGTAAGTTTTCAGTTGTTATTGCTGGTGGCGGTAGTACCTTTACACCAGGATTTGTACTGAACTTATTACAAAATCAAGATAGATTTCCATTAAGAAAGTTAAAGTTCTACGATAACGATGCAGAACGCCAAAAGAAAATTGGGGATGCAGTAGCCATTATTATGAAGGAAAGAGCTCCAGAGATTGAGTTCGAATATACTACTGATCCTAAAGAGGCATTTACCGATGTAGATTTTGTTATGGGATCAATTCGTGTCGGTAAATATCACATGCGTAGCTTAGATGAAAAGATTCCTCTAAGATATGGGGTTAATGGTCAAGAAACTACAGGACCCGGAGGAATGGCATACGGTCTTCGTTCTATTCCAGCCATTATTCAAATTATTGATTGGATGGAGGAATATTCACCTAATGCTTGGATGATTAACTACTCAAATACAATTGCAATCGTTGCTGAAGCTTGTCGTCGTCTTCGCCCACATGCAAAAGTTATTAATATTTGTGATATGCCAATTGATATCATGACAAGAATGGCTCAAATTTGTGGATTGAAAGATTATCATGACTTAGATTTCAATTACTACGGCTTAAATCACTTTGGCTGGTGGAAAGGTGTTTGGGACAAGAAAACTGGTAAAGATTTAATGCCAGAACTTAAGAAATATGTTTCAAAGAATGGTTACTGGGTAGGTGGCGATTTTGATAAAAATACTGAGCCTAGCTGGGAAGAAACTTTCAAAAAAGCAGCTGACTGCTACGCTTTGGAACCAAACACTTTACCAAATACTTACATGCAATATTATTACTATCCACAATATGAAGTTAAGAATGCCAATCCACATCATACTCGTACTGATGAAATTCGTGAATATCGTCAAAAGATTGTCTTTGGTGAATGTGAGCGAATTGTTAAAGAAGGTACTGCAGAAAATAACATGTGGGATCGTAATGCGACTCACTCAGAATACATTGTCGATATTTGTCATGCGATTGCCTATAACACTGGTGAAAAGTTCTTAGCCAACATCCCTAATAATGGTGCTATTTCAAATATGGATCCTGATTCAATTGTTGAAGTTCCATGCTTATTTACTTCACATGGTGTTGAACCAATGGCAACCGGTAAGGCCGGAATTTTCCAAAGAGGATTGATGATGGAACAACAAACCTGTGAAAAATTGGTTGTTGATGCATATGAACAACACTCTTATGAAAAGATGTGGGAAGCATTTGCACTTAATAAGACTGTTCCAGATGCACTTGTTGCTAAGAAGATACTTGATGATATGATTCCAGAAAACAAGCCTTACTGGCCAGAACTAAAATAGAAACTTAATAGATAGAAATTTATTAAAGGAGGACTTGTTAATCTGGTAGTTTAATAAGTCCTTCTTTTTGTGAGGTGAATGAATTATGATGCAGAAACTACAAAGATTTGGGGCGGCTATGTTCGTACCTGTCTTACTTTTCTCATTTGCCGGTATTGTGGTGGCTTTAGGAAGTCTATTTAATAATGCAACAATTTTTGGCTCCCTAGCTAATCCTACAACTGGATGGTATAAAGTATGGGATACTATTTCTGCCGGTGGTTGGACAGTTTTTAATCAAGAATGTTTGCTTTTTGTGGTTGGATTACCTATTGGTTTAGCTAACAAATCAAGAGGTCGTGCCGCCATGGAAGCTTTAATTACTTACTTAACTTTTAACTATTTTGTTGGAGCTATGTTGAGTCACTGGGGTGCGTTCTTTGGTGTACCAAACTTTAATAAGATTCAAATTACTGCTAATGCTACTAATGGTGGTTTAACTGAAATTGCTGGTATCAAAACTTTAGATACTAACATTGTTTTCTCTTTAATTATTGCTGGTATTGTTGTTTATTTACATAATCATTACTTTGATAAAAAATTGCCAGAATGGCTTGGAACTTTCCAAGGTTCAACTTATGTTTACTTTTTGGGCTTCTTTGTAATGATTCCAGTTGCGTTTTTAACTTGTTTAATTTGGCCTAAAGTACAGTTGGGTATTAACAGTATGCAACACTTTATTGTAAGTAGTGGATTTGTTGGTATTTGGATTTACTCATTCTTGAACCGTGTATTAATTCCTACTGGGCTTCATCACTTGGTATATATTCCGTTCCAATTTGGACCAGCTGTTGTTGCTGGAGGTCTTCAACCATATTGGTTAAAGCACCTAACTGAATATGCTGCAAGTACAAAACCTTTATCACAAATTGCGTCTGTAGAAGGATTTCAACTTTACGGTAACGAAAAAGTTTTCTTAGTACCATTTATTTGTTGGGCATTCTATGCAACTGCCAAGAAAAATAAAAAGAAACAGACGTCCGCGTTACTTATCCCAGCAGCCTTAACTTCTGTTTTTGCTGGTATCACTGAACCAATTGACTTTACTTATTTATTCGCAGCTCCAGTACTTTGGATTGTATATTCAGTTATGGCTGCCACTATGAATACGGTTATGTGGTGTTTCGGTTTAAGAGGACTTATGTCAGATGGTGCAATTGGTATTGCTTCAATGAACTGGCTTCCACTTTGGGCACATCACTGGCACATTTATGTAATGCAATTCATTGTTGGGATTGTATTTGGTCTTCTTACTTACTTTATTTTTAAGATAATGATTGAAAAATTTAACTATGTAACCCCAGGTCGTGAAGCTGATGATGAAGATGTTAAATTAATCAATAAGAAAGAATATAAAGAAAAGATGGCTCAACAAAAAGCTGCTCAACAAGCAACTGGTGTTGATGCTAATGATCCTTATATTGCTAGAGCTCAGGCTTACCTAGATCTATTAGGTGGTCCAAATAACATTGAAGAACTATCATCTTGTGCTACACGTTTACGTGTAACAGTTAAAGATCCAGAAAAATTAGGATCTGATGCACAATTTAAGGCTAATAAAGCTGTTAATGTAGTTCACCATGGAAAAGCTATTCAAGTTATTGTTGGTCTTGATGTTGCTCAAGTTTTGGAAAGAATGCAGAGCTTGATGGAAAATGCTGGTCATGATGCCAAAGTAAGTCAAGAACAAGATACAGAAGTTGAACAAGCAATTGGTTTCATTGACTTACTAGGTGGACGTGACAATATTAAGAAGTTAACACCTTGCTCAACGAGAATTAGAGTTGAAGTATACGATCCTTCTAAGGTAGCCGATAGCAAACAATTCAAAGATCTTGGAGCACATGATATTACTCATAAAGATAACGAAATTGATATTGTTATTGGCTTAAATGCAGAGAATATTATCGACAAGATGAAGGAAAATATGTAGTATTTCCATGCGCTGATAAGCTTATTATTATGTTATGCTACTAGTGTAATTACATAACGCTTACATTAGTAGAGGGATGAACATAATAATGGCTAACTTGAAACGACGTGTCTGGGAAAAAAGTGGCGAGTTAAGTGAATCTGAAAAAGAAATTATTAGATTTTTGTTTTCAAATCCCACCTTATGCAGTCATTTAAGTTTATCAAAATTGGCTCAAAAACTATATGTATCAGAATCATCAATTTTTAGATTATGTAAAAAAATTGGTTTATCTGGATATAGTGAATTACGATTTGAATTATCGGATTTAAGTCATGAAAAGAAAATGAATACTATTGATATTGCAACTGAAGTAGAGAATGCAAATCAAGAGGTGCTAAAGTACTATAACACATTAGATTTAGAAAAGATTTTTTCTGATATTGAAGGTGCGAATACAATTTATTTATATTCAACTGGATGGTCTCAAGAACTAATAGCAAAATATTTAGCTCATGAATTATTTATGATTGGGAAAAGAGCTGTAATTCTGCCATCTGCAATTGAAGAATTAAGAATTGTAAGTCGGCGAGCTGTAACAGGAGATATGTTATTTATAATTTCTTATAGCGGAGATAACATTCAAATTCGCGATGAAATCAGTAAGATAAAGCTCCTAAATAACAAAATAACGATGGTATCATTTACTACTTTAAAACCAACACAGTTAGTATCGCTAGTAGATTATAGTTTCTTCTTTCGTACCTTGAAATTCCAAAAAGTTCTGGGAGGAGAAGAGTCTGCTAATGACACCTTTAGTCCAGCCTATACCTTCATTGATCTTTTAATTGTTAACTACTGTCAGTGGAAGATGCAAAAGAGAGGAATAGACTATGTGGACTACGACGAAGAATAAAGTAGCTGATTTTTGTGATCAGATTATGGAACGTTTGCACTTAAATACTCGTTCTATTTTAAAATGGTACTCAATTATTTTATTTTTTGCTCCACTACTTTATTGGGCTCTTCTTGAGTTTAGAATAGTGATGGAAAAAGCAAGTTTAGCAGATATGATGCACAATCAGCCAGCAGTAGCTATTTCTGTAATTGTTGCTATTACTGATTTTCTCTTAGGGTATTATTGCTGGATAAATAGAAATAAATTAGTTAGCAATATAAAAGAATTAAAGACTTTTTATGTGTGGCAATTCTTTTGTCAAATATTTGTGGGTAATATTATCTGTTCATTATTATGTCTTTTCGGACTACGCGCTTTACAAGGCCAAAAAAATAATAATGTTACTGTGTCATATTTTAAGGCTACTATTCTTGTCAGTACTATTTTGTATATTTTTTGCATCCTTTTGCTAGGGTTGATTGGATTAAAGGGTTTAAGAGGTTAGGAAAATGTTTGATTTTTTTAAGAAGAAAAATAAAGGACTAGAAGTAGAGGCCGCTGTTGATGGTGAACTAATACCTATTACTGATGTAAAAGATGATGTTTTTTCTACTAAAATGTTAGGTGATGGTTATGCTATTAAGCCTACTAGTGGAGAAGTTCATTCACCTGTGGAAGGTGATATATCCACTTTATTCCCTACAAAGCATGCCATTGGAATTAAAACTAAAGAAGGTTTAGAGATTCTAGTACACTTAGGTATTGATACCGTTGAATTAGAAGGAGCACCTTTTGAAATGAGAATTCAAAAAGGTGATCATGTGACAGTCGGTCAAATACTTGGAACTATGGATTTAAAACAGATTACTGACAGTGGTCGTGATGATTCAGTAATTGTTGTTTATACTAATATGGACTTAATTGATTCAATCTCCCCCGTTCAAAAAGGATCTATTAAGTCGGGTGACAAAGTACAAACAATTAATTTTAAGAAAAGTTAGGTCTATCTTGATATAAAAAGGCACCTATGACTTCAATTGATAAATAAGAAGCCATAGGTGCTTTTTCTTATATATTTAGATGATAGAAATATTGAGTTACTTATTTTTTTCTTGCAATAAGTCACGAATTTGGCGAAGGTATATTTCTTCGTTAGTTGGAGCTGGATCTTCTTCAACTTCTTTTTTAGGTGTAATTTTGTTAACTAACTTAATTAAGAAGAAGACAACTAGAGCAATAATTAAGAAGTTAATAACAGCATTTAAGAAGCTACCGTATTTAAATGTAGCTTCACCAATAGTGAATTTTAAGTTGGAAAGGTCAATTTTTCCAATAAATAATCCAATTAGAGGATTAATTAAATCTTTGACTAAAGAATTTACAATTGCTGTAAAAGCAGCCCCGATAATAACCCCGACAGCTAAATCCATCATGTTACCCCGAGAAATAAATTCTTTGAATTCTTTAACCATGGTTGATCTCCTTTCAAAAAATACTTACTTAATTAAAAATTATATCGAAAGTAGAAATGATAACGCTAGAAAAATGCCTATAGAAAAAACGTTAGAAATTAATCTAACGTTTTTTAAGATAATTAATTATGATTTTTTCTGTTAACTTTATCGCTAATAAGTCCAAGTAGAGAGGCTGCAGTAGCAAAGGCTAAACCAAGAATACCTATATCCGTTGTTTTTGTACCAGTTTGAGGTAAAATCTTTTTCTTTTGAACTGATACATTATTAGTGTTTTGACGGCTCACCTTAGAATTCTGATAAGATTGATGAGTTAGTTGAGTAAGTTTATCAGATGATTTATGGAGTGAAGTCGAGATAGTAAGTTTAGTAGGTTGAACAGGTTTAGTAGGTTCGACTGGCTTGGTAGGCTGAACAGGCTTAGTAGGCTCGATCGGTTTAGTAGGTTGAACCGGCTCGACCGGCTTAGTAGGCTCAACCGGCTTGGTAGGTTGAACGGGTTTGGTAGGCTCGACCGGTTTAGTAGGTTGAACGGGTTTGGTAGGCTCGACCGGTTTAGTAGGCTCAACCGGTTTGGTAGGCTCGACCGGCTTAGTAGGCTCAACCGGCTTGGTAGGTTTCACCGGTTTAGTAGGCTCGACCGGTTTAGTAGGTTTCACCGGCTTGATAGGCTGCACCGGCTTAGTAGGTTTCACCGGTTTGGTAGGTTGAACAGGCTTAGTAGGTTCGACCGGTTTAGTAGGTTGCACCGGCTCAGCAGTATAGACTACGTTAAATACTAAATCCTTACTATTTGGAGTAATAA
>CAMFQH010000046.1:0-10288 GCA_945980025.1 uncultured Lactobacillus sp. | reverse complement strand
AATTAATTGAACAAGGTTGTCTAGTTCAAATTACTGCTAGTTCATATGTTGGAACGTTTGGCAAGAAAATTGAAGAAATGTCACGCAAGTTTATCGAAGCAGGCCAATGTGCCTGTTTTGCTTCGGATGCGCACGATTTGCCAAAAAGGCAATACCAATATAGTGAAGCATTAAAAAAGTTGAGCAAGGAGTTCGGGAGTGATCTTGCTCAGCAATATCAAGATAATGCTCGCGCATTTGTAAATGGGGACAATGTGCAACTAGATTGGCGACCGCTTGGCAAAAAGAAAAAATTTTGGCTATTTTAATTTGCAAATCTGCAGATTTGTGCCATTAGCTGAATATTTGTGCTATATTGACTAAAAAATGTGTTTATTTTACAGAAAAGTACTATAAATATATGACATTGAGGGTAAGAGGAAAATGATGGTAATGGAGAAACTAAAAGTTAATCCGGCCAAAGTACATGGGCGGTATGTTTATCACACAGTGAAAAGATTGTTTGATATTATCGCGAGTGCAATCGGATTGATTCTGCTGTCTCCATTATTTTTATTTTTGGTTATCAAGATCAGAAGTGAAGATGGAGGACCAGCTTTTTATTCGCAAGAGCGAATTGGTAAGAACGAAAAGCCATTCAAGATGTGGAAGTTCCGATCGATGGTCGTTGATGCGGATAAAATGCTGGATAAGTTAGAAGATCAGAATGAAATTGATGGGGCTATGTTTAAGATTAAGGATGATCCAAGAATTACTAAGATTGGTCATGTGATTCGTAAATATAGTTTAGATGAATTGCCACAATTGTGGAATGTGTTAATTGGGGATATGTCACTAGTTGGACCGCGTCCACCTCTACCTTCAGAAGTAGAAGAATACACTGATTATGATAAGCAACGCTTAACAGTTATGCCAGGTTGTACTGGGCTTTGGCAAGTAACTAAACGCAATGAAGCCGATTTTGATGAAATGGTTTGGCTTGATATTGTGTATATTAACCATTCTGGAATAATTGAAGATTTGAAATTGATTGTTAAAACCGTGTTGGTTATGATTCATCCGAATGGAGCTTATTAAGATTGGTGGACAAATAGCGTGAACAAGACGAAAGATCTGACTTTTTCAATTGTAGCGTATAAGAATTACAATCAAATAATTAATGCAGTAAATTCTATTAATACATTTACTCCTGATTATAGCAAAGAAATAATAGTAGTTGATAATACCGAGGATGAGGTTAGAAAAGATTTTTCCCAGGAAATAGATCAGCTTTCTAAGTTAGATAATGTAACGATTATAGCTAATAAAGTCAATTTGGGTTTTGGTAAAGCTAACAATATTGCTTTGCATAAGGCGCAAAGCAATTTTTTTGTTATCTGTAATCCAGATATCCTTTTAATTGAAGACTCTTTTAGTAAGATAATTCCTTATATGAATGAACACCCATCGATCGGTGCTATTATTCCAAGATTGATTGATAAGAATCATAAGATTGAGCCTGTCTATCGTAGAGAATTAACGGTATGGGATGTATTTATCAGATATGTTCATCCTTTTAATTCTTTTAAAAAGAGAAGAGCTTATCACATTATGCAAGATAAAGACTTCTCTAAACCATTTAAAGTGCCTTTTGGTCAAGGAAGTTTTTTAGTAGTTAGAACCAGTTTAATGAAAAAAATAAATGGTTTTGATGAAAGATACTTTATGTATGTTGAAGATGCTGATCTTTGTAAGAGAATAAATCAAGTATCAGCTTTGCAATATTTCCCATATACTTCTGTAATTCATTTATGGGAAAAAGGATCACACAAGAACCCTAAATTGATGAAGTGGCATATTCAAGCTATGTTTAAGTACTTTAACAAGTGGAAGAATAAGTGATTAGCAGATAATTGATGTGAATGCAGATATTAGGAAAATTTTTTTATTTCAGTTTAATAATATGATTTCACATTGAAAGGTAATAATATGAAAATTTGTGCCGGTATTGTTTTGTACAATCCAGAATTAAAATTATTAAAAAAGAATATAGATGCATTATGTCCTCAAGTCGATAAAGTTTTTCTTTATAACAATGGATCAGATAATTTTGAACAAGTTAAAGATGTATTTGCTGATTACGATAACATTATTTTTAAAGATGGAATAAAAAATAAAGGAATAGCCTTTGCATTAAATGTGATCATTAATTGGGCAGATTCACAGGGGTATGAGTGGGTATTGACAATGGATCAAGATTCAGTGTGTGCCAATAATTTAATTAAAGAGTATAAAAAATATTTGAATGAAAAAAAATTAGCTTTGCTTTGCCCATTTATTTTAAATAATGGGAAAATCACGTTGACTGAGTATAAAAAATCAAATTTACCAAAAACTATGAATATTTTAGATCCAGCAAAATGTATTACGTCAGGCTGCTTGACGAATGTAAAGATCGCTAAAATAGTGGGTGGATTTAACAATCAATTATTTATTGATGGCGTGGATTTTGATCTAAACTGTAGAATACTAGAAGCTGGATATAGAATTGTTCAAGTTAATCGTACATATTTAGTTCAAAAAATGGGAAAAGGAAAAAACATAAGATTGTTTAATACCTTGCAACATTTAACAGGTATTGATTTATTTCGACGTGCAAAGATAGTAGCAGTTTATCCGAATATAAGACTATATTATCATTCTCGTAATATGAGATATATTAGAAAAAAGTATAGTATTTATAGTAAGCAAACATCAGCAAGTTTTATATTTATGTATTATATGTTTTTTTCCATTTTTTATCCTCATGAACGCAGTCGAATAAAAATGTGGAAAGCAATGATTAAAGGATTTAGGGATTACAAAAAAGTGATGTGAAAACAGTGTATTATGCTATTTATTTAATATTAATATTATTAGGATTAGGTATTAGTCGAAAGAAAGGTTTACAGTTAACTTCAAATAAAGTGTTGTATTTCAATGATATTGTAAGCCTCTTAATAGTTGTATTTCTAATATACCTATCGTATGTAAAAACTAATATTGCAGATTATTCTATCTATGAAATTTCTTATAATGGTTTAATATCTGGAGCTAGTTCTTTAACTGGATCAGGCGTCTTTTACGATAGTCTCGCGATTTTTTGTGGCCGCTTTTTAAATCTAAATTTTCAAACATTTAAAACAATACTGATAGCTTTTACATTTCTAACTTATTATTGGTTTGCTAAAAAAAACACTCACATTACTAATTGGGTAATGGGATTGTTATTAATATATCCGGCTCTGATTTTAATAGTCCAATTTAGATTTGCTTTCGCTACAGCATTTTTGCTGATAGCTGTTGAAGCATACATTACTGACCATGATTTATTGTGTGTAATTTTTCTTATAATTTCAGGAGAAATACATACAACTATGATAGCTTTCTTTGCTGTTATACTTGTAATGCTTTTATTTAAATTAGATTCTAGACATATTCTATTTTTAGTATTGCTATTAACATTAGTACTATTATTTTCTAGGAATCTTAGCTTTTCATTTATTAGTCGTTATATTGATTCATATAGAGCAACTTATTATTTATTGAATAGGACTACAGGAATTTTAGGTTCTATATTGTATGTAATAATGTTTATAATCAATTTTAAAATAAGCGAAGGTATTTTTTTATTTGATTCAAGTCATACTAATTATCGAATTAAAAAAATAATATATTTCATTACACTATTTAATTTTTGGATAATACCATTCGTTTTTATTACACCAGACTTTATGAGATATGTAAGAATTACCCTTATTCTAATTTATGTATTGTCTGCAGCATTAATTAACGTAAATGTTAATAAGATTACAATATCAGTATTTAATCATAGAGTAATGTTTAATATTAAAAGCGTAATAACTTTATATACATTGATATTAGGATGCATTTTTTGGTATATGTATCCGCAGATTGTTAGTGAATTAATAGGAGTATGATTATGGACATTTCAGAAATAATGATTGGTATAGTCTTGTATAATCCTGATTTAAAGCGATTGTCTGTAAATATTAATTCATGTTTAAATCAAGTTAATAATATTTTACTAGTAGATAACAGCTCTAATAATATAGAAAAAATTCAGCAAAAGTTTTTAAACAATAAAAAAATAAATATTCTAAGGAATTCTCAAAATATGGGGATTGCACATGCTCTAAATCAAATTCTGAATTTTGCTTATAAAAATGGTTTTAAATATTGTTTAACATTAGATCAAGATTCAATTATGGCAAAAGATTATATTAAAAATATTTTACAGCATCAAAGTTTACCAAATCATTGTGCTATTATTGCCCCATGTATAAAAGATACTAATTTATCACAGGCCAATGGAGATAATGAAAGAAATAGCATTGAAATGATTGCTAATGCCAAAGATGTCATATCTTCGGGCAGCCTTATCGATATAGATGCTGCAATTAGAGTAGGTGGTTTCAATGATAATCTCTTTATAGATTATGTAGATGTTGATTTCAATCAGAGAATACTTAATGCAGGTTATTCTATTGTTAGAATTAATGATTCAGTATTATACCATGAATTGGGATATTCACAATATCATAAATTATTGGGAATTAGAGTATTAGTTGATAATCATAATGCGATTAGGAGATATTACATTACAAGAAATAGGTTGTATTATGCTAAAAAATATTTTGGTAACTCTGAATATTATAAGGAAAGAATAAAAGTATGGCTTTCTAAGATAAAGATACTTTTATTTGAAGAAAACAAAAGAGATAAAATCCAATCTATAAATCGTGGTATTAGAGATGAAAGAAAGCTTTGTTAAAGAATATGAAAATTAATCTGATTTTACCTGGAGTTAATCACTCTGGTGGAGTACAAATGGCCTTCGAGTATCTTGATTACTTTGAAGAACAAGGTGCCGATGTTATTTGTTATGCACCAATTAAAACTTTAATAAAAACAGGTATAAATTCTGATTCTTTAGGTAAGTGGTATAAATCAAATTTTAAAATTAAATTTGTACCCTTTTTTAATAATATGACCATACGAAATGCGGATATTACTATTGCAACTAGTTGGATAACTAGCTATTGGATAAATTCACTTTCTTCTAAAAAAGGTAAGAAGGTATATTTCATTCAGGGTTATGAAACTTGGTTTTCAGATAAAAAAAATAGAAAAGTCAGAGAAAGTTATCATCTTCCTATGGATTTGCGTATTTCGGTTAGTACTGAATTACAACATAAATTACAAGTACTAGATAATTGTGATTCAGAAGTAATTTGTAATGGTATAAAAGAAAAATATTTAAGAACCAGTTATAAAAAAAATAAAAATAATGAAGGTTCTACTATTATAGGTATGCCATATAGAGAAAAAAATTCAGATGTTAAAAATTGCAAATTTGGAATAAAAGCATTACAAAAAATTCAAATGGAAAATTCAAATTTGCAAATTCAATTATTTGGCTTTAAGAAACCAAAAAATCTGCCTGCAGGAATACATTTTTTGGAAAATCCTTCTCGTAAGGAATTAATGAAATGGTATGATTCTGTAGATATTTTGTATATTCCAAGTATTTACGAAGGATGGGGGTTGCCAGCGATGGAAGGCATGGCTAGAGGCTGTGTTGTTATTGGTTCAAACACTGGTTGCTTAAAGGAATTTGGAAAAAATAAATTGAATTGTATTAAGTTGAGTGATATGAAAAGTATGAATCAAATTACACATGCAGTTCAAATATTAATTGAAGATAAAAATATGACACATAAAATAAGTAAATCTGCTTTAGATACAGTGAGAAATTATACATTCGAAAAATATGCTAATAATTTTTGGAATCAATTAATAAAATTAGCTTAGCTCAAAGTAATATATTCAGTTTAATGCTACTTTATGGTTACTCTACATTAAAGGAAAGAACTAGTCTATTTTTTGCGCAAATAAAATTTGGGTAATAACGAAGTTAAAGATGGCTAAAAATAGAGATAAATTATATAAAGTATTGTATTCTACGTTATTAATATGTATTAATCTTATGCTTCAATTTGCAGATGCGCAATGTCATTTTTTTACAGTAGTTATTATAATTACTTTGGATATAACATGTATTTTTGTATTTATTGATTTGTGATATCCCAGTAAATTATTAACTTATGATAGTATACTTGCCATTATTTGTAACAGCAAGTATATGAGCAAACTGTACAAAGTCGATCTGTATTTGTGCTTTTTATTTCCAACTGCTTTTAGTTTAAAAAATAAATAGATGAATGGAATTAAGATAAGTCTAATGATGGAAATATGGAATATAAATAAAGAAACTAGTAGCTCTGTTGAGAAAAGCTTGTATTTTTTATTGTAACTTTTACAGGGGAAAAATATGAATGAAATGAAGGTTTATGTTGTAACTCACAAAAATTTTAAAGATGATTTTTTAAAGAAACTAAATAATTCTTATCAGGTCATCAAAGTTGGAAATAATGTGAAAAATTCAGAAGCTCAGAAAAGGGGATGGCAAGTAGATTCTGAGGGAAATAATATTTCTACGACTAATCCATACTACTGTGAATTGACGGCACAATATTGGGGTTGGAAAAATGATAAGGTAGATGGCTATACTGGTATATGTCATTATCGCAGATATTTTTTAGATCCTTTTATTAAGAAAAATACTCAAATAATTACCCAAGACAGTGTAATCAACATTATGTCTAAGTATGATGTGATCCTATTGTATCCCGAGAAAAAGTCAATTCATGCAATTGTCCCTAAAACCACTGCTGAAATTGAGGATAAAGAAAAAAATTGGGCTATTATTCGTAAAATCCTATTGAAATTTTATCCTGAGACAATTGATGAATATGATAAATTAATTATGGGTAAAAAGATGATTTTTCGTAATATGTTTATTACTTCTAAAAAAGTATATGATGACTATTCATCTTTCTTGTTTGATGTTCTACAAAAGTACGACCAAGAAATGTCACAAAATGGTTATAAGCGAAAGTTAAGAATTGATGGATTTGAAGCCGAATATCTTTTACCAACGTATATGTTAACTTATTATAAAAATATATTTTACGCTGAATGTATTGGTCCTGAGGATATAAATAAAAAAGGAATACACAAATTTTATATTCAACGTAAACATATCTTTTATAACTTATTTCTTCATTTGAAGGAAAGAATAGATGGATTGAAAAAATAGTAATAAGCAACATATGTATAAATGTGCGTTTTGAAATATTCAGTTAATGATGATTGAGAAATACGGGGACTATTATATATGAAAGAGAAGGTCAGCAAATATCAATTAGTAACACAAGAGATTAATCAAAATACTGCTGGAAGTAAAGCACCAGATGATATTGAAAAAATAGCTGATAAAATGGGATTTCGACGTGAAGAGATAATTAGAGATGACAAAGGTAGTAGTTTATTTTCTAAAGTAAGGCGCCAAATACATTATTACAGTAGTTGGCGTAAAATTTATTTTCAGATTAAAAGCAATTCCATTGTGTTAGTACAGTATCCTTTTAAGTATCATGAATTAAATAGAAAAAGAATTTTAAAAAAATTAAAAAATAGAAAAAATGTTAAGCTAATTTTCTTAGTACATGATGTTGAAAGTTTAAGGGGAGCTCCCTCTAATCATTTTTATAAAAGTGAGTTCTTATTAATGTTGTCATTAGCTGATCAAATTATTGTACATAATTTGATGATGAAAAAATTCTTTATTGATAAAGGAGTACCTGAAGATAAACTTATTAATTTAAAAATATTTGATTACTTAATAGATAATTATCAGTATCATTTTCCTTCATTTAGTAAATCGATTTTAATAGCAGGAAATTTGGATGCTGAGAAAACAGAATATATTAAATATTTAGATAAGTTACATATTCATTTTGAATTATATGGACCGGGTTATAGAGGAAGTTCAACTAAGTATATAAGTTATAATGGAGTGATGTCTCCTGATGATGTTTATTCTGTATTAAACAGCGGTTTTGGTTTAGTTTGGGATGGCAATTCAATTAGTAGTTGTAGTGGACGAGCTGGTAATTATCTTAGGTATAATGATCCGCATAAATTATCGCTATATTTAGCCTCAGGAATACCTGTTATAATTTGGAAAAAAGCAGCTGAAGCTAAGTTTGTTGAGGAGAATAAGGTTGGCATTACAGTAGATTCTTTAGAAGAATTGCCTGAAATATTTGAATCACTGGATTCTCATCAGTATGAAACTTTTGCTAAAAATGTAAAGAAAATAGCTAAAAGATTAATAAATGGACAATATACTATTGATGCGATAAATATAGCTTATCGGAGATTAAATAAGGAGTAGTAAGTGAAATATTTAACAGTAGGCTCTGGTCTTTTCAGTGCAATATTTGCTCATGAAGCTGCTAAACGCGGAAACCAAGTTACAGTAATTGAAAAAAGAAATCATATTGCAGGTAACATCTATACTAAAGAAATAGATGGTATTCAGGTTCATATGTATGGTGCTCATATTTTTCATACATCTAATAAAAAAGTTTGGGATTATGTTCACCAATTTGCAGATTTTAATCGTTATACTAATAGTCCTGTTGCCAATTACAAAGGGCATATGTATAATTTGCCGTTTAATATGAATACATTTAGTGAAATGTGGGGTGTTAGAACGCCACAAGAAGCTATGGCTAAGATTAATGAGCAACGTCAAGAAATGGCAGGTAAAGAACCTCAAAATTTGGAAGAGCAAGCTATTTCATTGATTGGTAGAGATATCTACGAAAAATTGATTAAGGGTTATACTGAAAAGCAATGGGGTAGAAAGTGTACTGAGCTTCCTGCCTTTATTATTAAACGTCTTCCAGTTCGATTAATTTATGATAACAATTATTTCAACGATGATTATCAGGGAATTCCAATCGGTGGTTATACTAAGATGGTTGAAAACATGTTAGATGATCCTAATATCACGGTTGAATTAAATACTGATTTCTTTGATAAGAAAGATGAGTATTTGAAGAATCATGACAAGATTGTCTACACTGGTATGATTGATAAATTCTTCGATTATAAATTAGGCGAACTTGAATATCGTTCACTTCATTTTGAAACTGAAGAAAAGAATGTAGATAATTACCAAGGAAATGCAGTAATTAATTATACTGAGGCTGAAATTCCTTATACTCGTATTATTGAACACAAGCATTTTGAGTTTGGTAAGGGTGATAAAGGCAAGACTATTATTACTCGTGAATATCCAGCTGATTGGCATCGTGGCGATGAACCTTATTACCCAGTAAATAATAAGCGTAATAATGATTTGTATGCTAAGTATGCTGAATTAGCTAAGAAACAAGATAAAGTTATCTTTGGTGGACGTCTTGGTCAATACAAGTACTATAATATGGATCAAGTTATTGAAGCTGCTCTTAATGCAGTTAATAATGAATTTGGTGATTAAGTTTAATGAGGGTTATAAAAAATTACCTTTATAATGTTGGATATCAAGTATTAGCAATTATAGTACCATTAATTACTTCAGCTTATGTTAGTCGTGTGCTACGTCCTGCTGGTGTTGGTGCAAATGCATTTACAAATTCGATAATTCAATATTTTATACTTTTTGCAAGTATGGGCATTGGCTACTATGGTAACCGACAAATTGCTTATGTACGTGAAAATCGTAAAAAAATGGCTAAAACTTTTTGGGAAATCCAAATAGTTAAAACTATTATGACGCTCCTTTCTTTTATAGCTTTTGAAGTGTTTATGATTTTTTATACTCGACAAGCAGATTATATGTGGGCACAATCGATTAATCTAATTGCAGTTGCCTTTGATATTTCTTGGTTTTATGAAGGAGTAGAAAACTTTAAAGTTACAGTTTTAAAAAATTCTTTTGTAAAGATAGTGTCTATGATCGCTATCTTTGTTTTTATTAAGAATCCAAGTGACGTAACTTTATATATTATTGTTTTAGCTATTTCAACATTATTAGGTAACTTGACTTTATGGCCTAATATCCGACGTGATTTACCGAAGGTAAATTATAAAATATTAAATCCATGGCAGCATTTTTTACCCATGGCTGAATTATTTATTCCTCAGATTGCTACTCAGGTATACGTCCAATTAAATAAAACAATGCTGGGTGGAATGGTTAGTGAAACTGCGTCAGGATATTACCAATATTCAGATAATTTAGTGAAACTAATTTTGGCATTAGTTACAGCCACGGGGACAGTTATGCTTCCTCACGTTGCTAATGCGGTATCAAAAGGTAATATGCAAAAAG
>CAMFQH010000045.1:0-10315 GCA_945980025.1 uncultured Lactobacillus sp. | reverse complement strand
AAAAAATCAATTTACGAGAAAGATCTATTTACACAAACTATTTGACAGTTTCAAATTTGGATAGACAACTAAAGGTTTAGACGTATATTTAGCAAATTCTTTCAGCGCTTGATCAACTAATTTTGGACTTACACAATTAATACCAATTGCAAAGACCTGCTTATATTTGCTTATCTCTTGAGTAGCATGCTCAATTGAAGTTCCATCGCTAACATGTTTGCTATCTTTTAAAGTAAAACTGACATAAATAGGCATATCAGGATAATTCGTTTCTAACCAATTTAAAACAGCTACCGGTTCAGTGATTTTTGGTTGCGTTTCTAATGCGATTAAGTCTGGTCTTTCTTTTAAAACTAACTTCAATCGCGGTAAATGAAAGTCTAAATATTCCTTTTCAGAAAGATTATAGTCACCTCGATACTCATTTCCATCTGCCAAATAGGCACCATAAGAACCAATTGTCCCAGCTACATAATTGTATTTGCCAGTTTCTTTTTGATAATCATCTCGTGCCTTTTTAGCAACTTTAACAGCATCTCTAATAAATTTTTCAGCTTCTTTTTTGGAATAACCCGATTCTTCAAAAGCCTGTACATTTGCTTGATAAGTATCAGTAATTACTAATTCTGCACCTGCTCTAAAATAGTCTTGATGAGCATTATAGACTTTGTTAAGTTGATCAACTAATGCAGTTGCCGTCCATAGCTTATTGTCAGTTTCAACTCCTTGTTTTTCCAATTCATCAGACATTGCACCATCTAAAACAATTCCTGATTTAGCATCTTCAATTAAACTCATTCTACCCACTTCCTTCTCATTTTTTAATAAAAGCAAAAAAGCACTCATCCCAAAGGACGAGTGCTTCGTGTTACCACCTTTACTTCATCTACTGCTCACACAGCAGATCTCATTAACTACAATAATAGTTTGTGACGTATAACGGTTCACAACGCCGTTGTTAGCTAAATATCGCTAACACTGATATCCAAGCCCATGTTCATCAAGTTCATTTATATGCTTCTCATCTAACAGCAATTCTCTGTAATAAAATCTTATTGATTCATCTGCTTTTCAAAATCTTTTAATTATCTTACTCTCGAAACTTTTAATTGTCAAACAAAAATTAAAAAATCTACAGGACAAAATCCTGTAGATTAGTTGCTCACTTGACATATTAAAAACTTGCTTCCACATACGTGGAGAACACCGCTCTATTACGGTTAGATTTATGCGGGAGTTAGGATCACCTCCACATACGTGGAGAACACGACGAATTAGCAAAGTTATCTGATGATGTTTCAGGATCACCTCCACATACGTGGAGAACACCGCGAAAAATTTGCTTTTATGTATGTTTGGCAAGGATCACCTCCACATACGTGGAGAACACCTGGCGATGTGAAAGACTTACCTAATTTAGATGGGATCACCTCCACATACGTGGAGAACACGGCGGCGTCCGCGATTTTGTGGTCTTCCATTTGGGATCACCTCCACATACGTGGAGAACACCGCTTGTCTTGAGTCTCCAGTCCCAGACGCGTGGGATCACCTCCACATACGTGGAGAACACTGATTGAAATGAAGCCAGAGCTTAAATCGGATAGGATCAGCTCCACATACGTGGAGAACACATTTTTTTCGATTTTGGCCGAAAACTTGTTACAGGATCACCTCCACATACGTGGAGAACACTGGCACCGCAAACAAGGCCACAATTTCGACCTTAGGATCACCTCCACATACGTGGAGAACACTAGGCTGGGCATACGGCTTAAAGCCATATCTCAGGATCACCTCCACATACGTGGAGAACACATTTATTGAATACTGCTGGTTTACACCGTATTAGGATCACCTCCACATACGTGGAGAACACAGTAAAAGATCCTTGATATATCAACATCCTTAAATTTGCAAATAACCTTTTTTATTCAGTTCTTTAGCCAATTTAAAAGTGGCTCGAGCATCACTTAATGCATTATGTCTATTATCGTTTTTTATCCCATATTCTTTTAAAACAGTTTCAAGGTCATAATTATCTAGGAAAATATCTTTTTCTTTAACTATACCCATGAGATCTTTCATTGAATTTACAAGAGCCCTTTGTCCAATACTTAAATATGCTTTCAATAAAAAATTATTGTCAAATGACAAATTGTATCCAACTATCATTTCACTTCCAACAAACTTTCGAAATTCATTTAAAGCTTGTTCTAAAGTAACACCTCGTTCATTTAAAACCTTCGAAGTTAATCCCGTCAATTCAGTAATTTTCTCTGGGATAGCCTCATTTATCTTTATCAAGCGATAAAATTGTTCTTCTTCACCCTTTTAAGTTTTCCTTAATCGCTCCAATAGAGATTATTTTATTCCTACTAGTATTTAAACCAGTAGTTTCTAAATCAACTGCAATAAAATCATTCTTAATAGCTCCCTTTATCATATTGTTTGAAATGTTTGTCTTTTTAGAGAACTTTTTTGATTTATGATACTTTGCTGCTTTACTAAAACCATGTCGTATGGGAGGCGTTTCTATCATTTGCATCATCAATGGTACACCATCAAAATCAACTACTCTTTTATCTCTTCGTGTAGTTCTAAAAGTATACCCAAGTTCATTATTCGTACTATAAACTAAAGTAGCCTCACCAGTACCTATATTTTTAAGTATTCTACTCCAAAGCATCTCTCTAATTCGAGCACTAAAAGATCCAACATAAACTCCAGTTTGAATTTCTTGACACCACTTTGTTAAGTCACCTCTTAAAGAATTGGGAACCTTAGTTAATGTGATAACTATCATAATTTAGTCTTCATCCATCTCATGATACTGAACTCCAAAATTCTGTAATCCTTGTTTATCATCCCATAAATGCATCACAGCAAAATTCTCGTCAGTGTCGTCTTTAATATTCAAAAGATATTTCAAGTCTGCAACCATTTGTAAAAGTAGTTTCCCACTAGAAAAAGCATCCCTCATTGCCAATCTAGTGTTGTCAGAAATGTCAACTTTACCAAATTTCTTTACAGTTTCAAATGCAACTGGGATTGAGTATTTAGCTTTATATAAGTCAGCAAAATCATAAACAAAAGCAAGATCATGACCAGTATGTACAAAACCTAAACCCGGTGATGCACCCAAAGCTACTATCACACTGTAGCTCAAGCCATAGAGTGCTTGATGAGCTTCAGTTAGAGCCTTATTAATTGGTGTACTGGCTTCAAAATTATCAGGATCATATTCTCTACGCTCCCAAGCTACACCTGTCTTAAGAGATTGATCTCGATAAACTTTTCTTACTCGAGCCCCTTCTTTTCCTCGAAGCTGCTCCATTGACAATTTTGAAACATCTTCATTTGGAAAACGCATTTGATACATTTTACGAGCTACTTCCACTCTGGTTCTTTTATTAGATACCAATTTTGCTTGTGCTTCAAGCAATCTCGAAGAATGATTAAGGGCTCGTCCATGTGCGTATTGTCGGACACCGTTCTCACCGACCCATACCACAGCGGTTCCTGAATCTCCAATGAGTTCCATAGCTCTGTGCGTGATATCAACACCAGGACCTAAAAGTAAAACACTAATAAGAGCTACAGGAACAAGCACAATCCCACGATCATCTAATACTTTAATTGCACTATCTTCTCGATTAAGCTTAGCATGTTCTAAATATAAAAAGCTTATTCGATCTCGAACTCTCCCTAGTTCTTCTAGCTCTGGTTTCTTAGCACCATATTTTTTCTTCATTTTTATGCTCTCACTGGGATAATAGTTAACATCCCCATTCCATAAGCTTTTTCTTTACCAATTCCAGAAATCAAATGTTGTTTAAATAGCTTTAAATCAACAACTTTAAGTTGGCCTTCAAAACTTACACGACTTAACCTAACTCTTTTTGTACCTTTATGAAATAATAAAGGCCAATCTCGACTAACTACATCAAACTGATAAATTCCAGACTCATCTTTTATAATTTCAAATCCGCAGTTTTTTGCTCTATTAATTAACCACTCTTTTTGTTTCTCAATAGTTATATGAGGATAAAGTTTACCATTCTTTTGACCAGGTTGAGTAACACGATGAACCGGATTAGCAGTTAATCTAAAATTATAAATCATATTCTGTTTTACTTTTTCAAGAAAAGGATCATAGTTTTTGGTTTCAGCAGTACCTGGAACTCCATATTTATCTAAAAGATTTAAATTTGGTTTTTCAGCACTCACTACTAATAAATATCTTTTATGCCTAAGTGTGTCTATTCTCCATAAATGACGTGGACGGTCTTGACCAAATTTTTCAGGAAAACTATTCTCTACCCAACTGTGATATGCACCAAGGTGAGTCAGATCTTTTAATTTCTGTCTATTGCCTTGATCGATTTCTACTCTTGATAAATACATAGCCTCTCCTTTCTATATAGCATTAAAAATATCATGTTTTGTGGAGTGTTCTTGGTAAAACTTATTTTTCAACGATACGTGTACATTAACGACTGCCCGATAATCATGAAACCTACTATGTTGATTAAATGAACCCACAGCATCTTTTACTAGACTCCCACTATTGTTTTTACTTAAACTTGCATCAGCGATAATCTCAGCAAAATATTCTTCGGATTTATATTTTTTCTGATACCACTCTGAAGCTTGCCAATCTAGTTTTTTCAATACCTTTAGAGCATCATCATCAAACTCATTAATTTTAAGAACACCAGCAATAGGATTTGACCGACGACCTATATATAGTTGAAAATTTGGATGCAGTAAAGCATATTTCAACTTATCTATAGTCTTATCATGTGCTGAAATTGCTACAATAAATACCCCATCTTGAAGATAATTACGGTATGTTAATTTCCGCGTATCTGGTTTAAACTCAACAGTTTGAAAATCAGTTAAAACTTTCCCTGGTTGATCAATTCTAACTGCTATCTGCAAATTATTTAACTGATTAATTCTACTATCATCACGCCGATACCCTAAAGAAGCTGCCAACATTCCTACAATTAAACTTTTCGTAGGATATAATTCAGTAGTTCTATGGGAAAATGTTGCTTCATTTCCAAAAGACTGTAATGGAGAAGCTAATCTAATTGTTATGGTCTTCATTTTTTTCAACCTTTTCATCAACTACTTTTGAAACACTTTCAATCATTGATGTAAGATTTTCAGCTTGATTAGATAATGTTGAATCATATTTACTTAAAACAACACTATAAATAGGTTTATCAATGAAACTTTCTGTATCAATATATTCTTTCTCCAATCTTTCAATTGATTTTTTGACATACCCATCTCTCGATTTTACAGGTTCTTCGAAAGCTGAAACTAAGTTTACAGGAGTATCATCACGCAAAGTAATCAATACATATTGAGGAAGTGTCTTATTGGCAAAAGTATTTTCTTTGCCTGTTGGCATAGTCAAAATAAAGTTTTTAATAAATAACTTTATTCCTTCAACACTTAATTTAGAACCTATATTATGTATTAACTCATTCAAATTAATATTCGCATAACGATAAAGAGTTGAAGAATTATACTCTAAGCTACCTATCATTGCGGAACCAGCTGTTCCTTCTTCTTTTTCATCATCCACTGCTGTGAAGTAATCAAATTCTGGAGTCACTTCATGAGTTGAAATTGCATGAGCTACTTGGCAAGCAGCATCAACATTTAAATCGGGATTGTCAGCAACCATCCGGCCAAATAAAGCTAAATCCAAAGAATTATCTTCTTTAAAAATCTTTTTTATTACTTTTTTATCTATATCTTCAATTTCCAAAATTGCTTTAGCTAATTTTTTCAGTTGACCATCACTAATCAACAAAAGTGCCTTCGTTTGATTAGTTTTCTTATCAACCTTTATACTTGCTTTTGAAAAAATATCTGTACTTTTCTTCATAGCTTCTTCATCAGAAACAGATGAATCCATTTTTTGAATTTCATTTGCTAAAAGCAAAGGTGCCTTTAAAGTTCTTGAACTTTTAAGCCATTGCGCATCTTGACTTTCTGCACGAAATGCTTGACGTACTGCTCGCTTCCAGCTTTGTGAAGATACACGAGAACGCATAACACCACCATAAATAGCAGTTTTTGGAGCACCAGTATCATCTCTATTTAAATTAGATGATGGAACGGTTTGTAAAACATTAATATCTAGAAATAAATTCATTATTATATTCTCCTTATTTCTTTAAATTAGCATCTGCAGCAAAATATTCTTCTCCCCATTTAAGACAAGTTTCACGTGCAGAATAACTATCAAACTGAAAATGATATAAATCCTGACCCAATTTAGCAAAATCAATTACTAAGTGTTTATTATGACTTTTCAGTATTTGTAAAGTATGAATAATACCATTAATAACACTTTCTACATTGCTTGTAGC
This sequence comes from uncultured Lactobacillus sp., assembly GCA_945980025.1. Taxonomy (GTDB): domain Bacteria; phylum Bacillota; class Bacilli; order Lactobacillales; family Lactobacillaceae; genus Lactobacillus. The sequence goes on along the minus strand of CAMFQH010000045.1, from coordinate 3,920 downwards.
TAAAAGTGCTTGAACTCTTCGGTCTAGAGCCTCTTTTTCTTCAGCATCCTTACGCAAATTTGCAAGTGCATTAAAGAAAGTTAATCCTTTTGCATTATCTCCATATGATTTTCCATAAGTGCATTCAGTGCTACCTTGCTGATAAATTGCAAAACATTTAACTGCTGTAAATACAGCAATTTCTGTGTAACTGGGCTTATAATTTTGACTCAAATCCTCTTTAGCTATGTACTTAAAAAATATTGGCCAAACTTCTGTCATATGCTTACTATTAATTGAATTAGAAGCCCTCAAATTTGCTAGAGCTGACTTATTAATATTCCCATCATTGTACAAGGACAAAATTATCTTATTAATACTTGACAATGTTTTAGCTACCATTCTTTACCACTATCCTTTCTTTAGTTTAGACAAAACTAAAATTGTAAATTTTTTATATTCAGTAAATATATTTTTAGTTTTCTTATCCTTGTCAATAATGCCTTTAATATCACGAGGAGAGGCTGAATGTACAAAGTTTTCAGCTTCATTTAAGACTATTTGTTTTAAAGTAGTTCTCCATATAAAAGCTTGTTTATTTCGGTCATCAGTATTTTTTAATGAACTTAGCCAATTTAAAAAAGGATTATTCAACTGATTATAAAGTTCAGCACTGTAATTATTTGCAAAACTATTAGGATCACTTAATTCTCTGAGTTTTCCCACATTATTAACCAAGGACCAGTAATAATTTACAACTTTCTTTGTTAAATCAATTTCATCTTCAATCACGACTGGCCAATGAATAGCAACTTTTTCGTTTGAATCAAAAAGAACATCCGCTTTAATTTTCATCTCATCCCACACTTCCACTGCAGGTGATTGCGAAGTAGCATTTCCATCACTAATCAGCCCTACAGTTGCTAAATTAATAAATTTATTAGCTGGTAGTAATTTTCTATTTTCAAGCAAATTCAACCAAGTCACTATACCAGGTTGATGAATCGTTTTTTTCTCTTGCTCATTGCTCTCACTCAAACGAATATATTGTCCAAAATTCCGCCACATTGATTCACCAACCGTTTTAATCCATTTTGTATTCGGTTTATAGACCAATTCTTTTTTATCAGTCTTCCATGTAGTCATTGGTTCAATGAAGGCATTTTCACTTGAAACTTTTGGTAAACCAGCCGAAAAAATAGTAGGTGCATTACCATTCCATTCAATATGTAAAACTCGAGACCACATAGTATACGTTTCACTAATATTATCTGGTAATTCTGCTTTCAATCGATAAGAAATATAATCAGAAAATTTCTCCCACTCCCAAATAGGCCTTTGAATAGGTACTAATTTCAAATCTTCATCTTTATCAAAGAAAGTTAAATTTAGCATTAAAGTTTCAAATAGATTATCTCCTTGAGCAAAAACAGAATTTAATCCATATAGCCAACCTGCAGAAACTGAAAATTTTTCGTTAGCATTAACTTTTGTCTTATCGGTAACTCCAGTGAAATTCTGATAAGTTATTATCCATCTAACTAATTCATCAATCTTGATTCGATTTTTAAAAGAATCAGATCTCGGTGCAAATATATTAGGTGTATGTGCACTCTCAGAAATCGTACGATTTATTTGTTTTACAGCCGTAGTTCCTGAACCTGTACTAATTTTTTTCTTTTCGGGAACTAAAGAATCGTATATTTCTGCAGTTACTTGATAAAACGGTGTATCACCGAACATATCAAATTTTTCTTTATACTTTTCCAAATACTCAACTACAATACTTGAGAAATGACCGATATGGTATAAATCTGCCCAAGTTTTCAGTAAAGCCTGAGTTTCATCAAATGATGATGAACCCAAACTAGGATCAGCTCCATCTACCTCATCTTCAACATCGTCAGGATCCTCAGGAATAACTTGAAACTTATCATCCAATTGTAAACCATCATAGGGCTTCCCACTTGCATCAAAACGACTATAAACTGTCGTCAAAATAGCAAGTAAAAAGCGAAAAACAGCTAAATCTTGTGATTTCATTTCACCAGCAAGTTGCTTATAGTCTTGTGAGTTTTTAAACAAAGTACTTAATGAAACTTTTTGTAAGTTGTTATTTTTATCTATTACTTTAATCCAAGGATCAGTAATTAAATTAAAACTTAATTGCTTCAATTCTGGGCCTCCTTTGTATAAGTTAAACCAATTTTTTTAGAATAATGAAGTTGCCATCCATTAAATTCAACATTATTATTTTCGTCAAGAGTCAGAGCTAAAGCACTTTTTAACCAAATATCATTTTGCCATTCAGGATACTTTTCTGAAGTGATTGTTTCTAATTTATCTATTGACTCGTCAATATTAAAAGTCACTGCATGAGGAAGTCTAATAATCTGTCGAGCAATTTCTTTTGAACTTACTTGATCTTCTTCAATACTTTTACCATTAAGCAAACATACTCCTGTTTCAGTTTTCTTTAAAAGTAAAATTTCGATAGTTTCCTTAGTATCTCTCACTGCTGCTTGTGCACGTTCCTCATTTTTGCTTACTCCAGGTTGATTATTATCAAGCCATCCATGAATATTAAAATTGATAAATGGTGGCTTTATTTGAAATACACTGGCCCTTTTTCTTAGCTTTTTTCTTTTATCAAGATAATTCTGTTTTACTTGGGAAATACCACCAATTTCACTATCATTTTCTTTAGAATAAACTTTCTGAACTAGACAAGAAATATCAATGGGTAAAGTAATTTGATCGGGTAAAAAATAATCAGTCTTCATCAACAAATATTTATCATATATTGCTTCATTAGCATCTCCATAATCACCCCAAGAATTAATTCCCATAATAAAAACTTGTGGACAAGCCAATTTGAGCGGACGTTTTATTTGATGTCTATGCAAACGACCTATTCTTTGCAGGATCAAATCCATTGGAGCAATATCTGTATACAAAACATCAAAATCAATATCTAAAGACTGCTCTAAAACTTGAGTACCAATAACTATTAATTTGTCTGGTCTTTTAGCTTTCTTACCTATCAAACTTTGCAGGTTTTGCTCTAACTTTGATCTATCTGTTGCTAGGAAAGCTGAATGCAATATCAAAACAGGTATATCAGTTGGAATAAGTTGAGCTAAATCTTGTGCTCTTTTAATCGTATTGACAATAACACCCGCAATTCCACCATCTTTAATATTGTCTTGAATATGATTAATTAGCTCTTCATCATCGCATTGCAAGCGCTTTACCTTGACAACAGTTTTATTATCATCTTCATTATCAAATTTATCAACTTGATTTAGTCTTTGACCATCTAAAAAAGTAAGTAACGGATATGAATTATTGTCTTGCCATCCTACTTCTGCCTGATACTTGTTAGGATCGCTGTACTTACCTCTTACATAAGCTCGTACTAAATTTTTACGTAATCTTGCAGACAAAGTTGCAGAAAGTGCGATAACAGGAACATGATATGCACCTAACCATTCAATTGCTTTTAATAAATATGAATCCATATAAATATCGTATGCATGAACTTCATCAATTACTACAATTTTCCCACTTAATCCCAAATGTCGAAGAAAAAGGTGTTTTTGTTTTAGTCCCATCAACAAAAGTTGATCAATTGTTCCAATTGTAAATTTTTCAAGAATAGTCTTTTTTCCGGAAAACCAACTATTAATTACTACAGAGCCAGAAGTATCAACATTTTCGGCTTTTGGTAATTCTCTATATTCATCATTGAATTGCGCTTTGCCATGCATTAATTTAATACCAATATTTGTATTCTCAGAAGTGGCAATATTAGTTAACCAATTGTCCACTCTAGAAAACATAGCATTAGTAGTAGCTTGAGTTGGCAGTCCAAAAAATAATCCATTTCTCCCAGTTAACCCTGCGATCTGTTCTACAGCAGTTAATGCAATTTCGGTTTT
>CAMFQH010000044.1:0-10341 GCA_945980025.1 uncultured Lactobacillus sp. | reverse complement strand
TCGAGAAAAACTAACCGATCCTTTAGATAATCATGATGATACTTTCCCAAGTATGTCTGATTTTAATAGTGAACCTGCGGCTTCTAATAAAGTTGAGGAAGAAAGCAGTCCAAAAGTTGAGCCTCCAATTGAAGTTTCCCAAGAAAGCACTCCGATAGCAACAGAAGTTGAAGATACTTCTACAGATGATTTGCCAGCTTCACATTCTTATGCTGAAGAAGATCAAAAGATGAAACAAGAACTTCAAACTGTTGATCATGGAGATTTAGAGACAAAACAAAGTAGTCAGCCAAAGAATCCCAACTATAAAAAGCCGCCAATTAATTTATTGTCACCTATAAAAAATGTAGATCAGAGTCAAGACAAGGCTTTAATTCAAAAAAATACAGAAGTTTTAGAGTCAACTTTTAAGAGCTTTGGCGTGCATGTTATCGTAAAAAAAGCTGTATTAGGTCCAACGGTTACTCGCTATGAAGTCCAGCCAGCAGTTGGAGTGAAAGTAAGTAAAATAGTCAACTTAGCGGATGATCTTGCTTTGGCTTTAGCTGCAAAAGATATCCGTATTGAAGCTCCAATTCCAGGTAAACCATTAATTGGTATTGAAGTGCCGAATCGAACTACTTCTGCCGTTTCATTTAAAGATGTTATGGTTCATCAAGATGCAAAATCAAAAGAGGTTTCGCTTGATGTGCCGTTAGGCAAAGATGTTGAAGGAAAAGTAATTTCAGCAGATTTACGTAAGATGCCACACTTGTTAATCGCGGGATCTACTGGATCCGGTAAGTCCGTTGCAATTAACACAATTATTACTAGTGTTTTGATGAAGGCTTACCCTGAGGATGTAAAGTTAGTACTAATTGATCCAAAAATGGTTGAACTTTCTGTATATAATGGAATTCCCCATTTGCTAATCCCTGTTGTTACAGATGCTAAATTAGCAACGAATGCCTTGCGTAAAACTGTTAAAGAAATGGAAAGACGCTACCAGCTTTTTGCTGCTGGAGGCGTTCGAAATATTACTGAGTACAATCAAAAAGTAGTTGAAAATAATGCTGATAAAAATAATTCAGTAATGGAAAAGCTACCTTATATTGTAGTGATTGTTGATGAGTTAAGTGATTTAATGATGGTTGCCGGGCATGATGTAGAAGATGCAATTGTTCGTTTGGCTCAGATGGCGCGAGCAGCAGGAATTCACATGATTTTAGCAACTCAAAGACCTAGTGTTGATGTTATCACCGGGTTAATTAAGGCAAATGTTCCTTCAAGAATCTCTTTTGCTGTTTCTAGTGGAGTAGATTCGCGAACTATTTTGGATCAAGTTGGTGCAGAAAAACTTCTAGGACGTGGAGACATGCTCTTCTTGCCAATTGGTGCTGCTAAACCTGAACGAGTTCAGGGAGCATATATCTCTGTAACTGAGGTAGAAAAAATAGTATCCTGGGTAAAGGAACAACAAGAGGCCGTATATAACGAAGATATGATTCCTTCGAAAAATGATTCTGAGGGTCAAGCTGAGCCTGAAGATGAGCCTGAAGATGAATTTTATGATCAGGCAGTAGCCTTAGTGAGAAAGCAACAATCAGCTAGTGTTTCTATGCTTCAACGTAGATTTAGAATTGGATATAATCGAGCTGCAAGAATTGTAGACGAAATGGAAGCTAAAGGAATTGTCGGACCATCCGAAGGATCAAAACCCAGACAAGTACTTATTCCACCAGAAAAGGACGATGACCAGTAATTATGACAAATATTAGAATTGACCATAATTTAAAATTTAAAACAGCCACGTTGGGCTGTTTTTTACGTTTACCTTTAGATAAAAAAACACTGGCATTAGCAAATATCTTAGCTTGCATGCAGAGCAATGCCACTAAAGAATTTCCGGGTATAAACTTACAGGCAAAAACTTTTTCTAACCTTTATAATACGAGTTTGCAAGTTTTTCCTGAAGTATTTGGAAATCAAATCGTAGTTTTTTATACTATAAATTTCGTTGAACCACGTGAAATCTTAGATCCGGACTATAATTATAAAGTAATAATGGATGCCTTCTTTAAGGTGGTAAAAGAGCCTCTTTTTGATGGTCAATTATTAGAATTAGCAAAAAGACAGCTTGAACAAGAAAGAAAACAATATTATGAACTGCCAGCGAATGTTTCTTTAAGCGGATTTTTTAATACTTGGTATCGAAATATGCCTAGTTACCAAGATAGTGTTTTTGGGGATGAAAAGACACTCAAAAACGCTAGTTTAGAAGAAATTAAGTCATTTTTTAATACGTTGAAAAATGCACCAGCTTTTTGTTTAGGACAAGCACAAGATCCTGATAGCTTAACTGATTTAGTTCAAACACAACTTGATTGGCCGGGTTATTTTGATGATTTTGTAGTTTCTACATTGTCTCTTCCTGCAGAAGAAAATCCAATTGAAAGAGAGATACAGTTTAAGAGTGAACAAGCCCAGCTTTTAATTGGATATGGGTATGATCAATCTCTTCCAATATATCTAAAACAATTTGGTGGATTATTTTTAGGAGAATATCTTGCTGGGGATGAGTCGTCTAAGCTCTTTACTGAAGTTAGAAAAAAACTAGGAGCAGCATATGCAATTGATGCGACTAATTATCTCAATAATTCTCTATTTTTAATTAGTACAGGAATTTCTAAAGATAAAATAGCAGCTGCTTCTAAAGCAATTAAAATGGGTGTAAAAGCAGTACAAGATGGAAAAGTGAATGAAGGAATTTTCTCTAAGGCTAAATCTGCCTTAAAGCGTAACTACCAAATTAGTACTGATCGGCAAGATTTGATTTTGATTCAGATGCTAGCCAATGCTCTAAGAGGGCGTGACTATACTTTTGTACAGAGAATTGCTGATGTTGATCGCTTTAAGATAGATAAATTAATTGAATTCAGCCAAAAATTATACTTTAACGAAAGCTATTGTTTAAAATGAAAAAATTAGATGTAACAACTAGAGATTACAAGTCTGGATTTCGTGCAAAAGTAATTAGGAGACCACTTTTTGTACAAAAGTTTATGGGAATAATCGTAGATTTTGGTGGCAGTGATCCTCAAAAATTATGTGGTGGAGCACATTTTTTAGAGCATAAATTATTTACTAAAAAAGATGGTGACATTTCGCAACGTTTTGAAGAACTTGGAGCTTCGACGAATGCGTTTACTACCTATAATGAAACAATGTTTTATGCGAGCTTTACTGAACATTGGCGTCAGGTTTTACCATTAATTTTTGAATTAGTCGGAACAACGCATTTCACCAAAAGCAATGTTGCTAAAGAATCAAAAATTATTGCTCAAGAATTAGCGATGTATCAAGACGACCCCAATTGGCAAGTAAATTATGAATTAATGCAAATGATGTTTCCGAAAACAAGTTTGGCAGAAGATTTAACCGGTACAAAATCTAGTTTGAAAAAAATGACGCCAGAAATTTTACAAGAAATTTATGACAATAACTATGTTAGTTGCCGGATGGAATTTGTTGCTTGTGGTGGATTCAGCGAAAACCAAACTAAAGAAATTTTACGTGAGGTAGGGAAACTTGAGAGTAAATATTTAATTTCTAAAAAAGTTGCACCTAAAAAATTATCCATTGTAAATTCTCAAAAAGAGCATAATAAAATTATTGCATCCGATTTAATTACGTCTAGGGTCGGTATAGGAATAAAACTACCTGACTTTAAAAAAGTAGGTTTGAGGAATAGCACAGCACAAAGTATTTTTGAAATGATGCTTCAAGCAAAGCTAGGAGTAACTAGTCCTTGGTTTGAAAAGATGCAAAAACAAGGTATTCTAAATTCACCAATGGAGCTGCAGGTCTCATATACTACTGCGGGTAATTTTGCTACAATTATCGGCGCTTCTAGTAAGCCAGATTTGTTTTTAAAGAATATTAAGAGCCAACTTTTGGAAGTTCCTGTTACGGAAGAGTCCTTTGTATTTCAAAAAAAGGAAGCATTGGCACAGACTATTAGAGAATTTGATGATCTTAGTACAATTGCTATTGAAGAAGCAGAATATGGACTTGAAAATGACAATTTTAATTCGGCAGCTCAAGCAATTCAATCTTTAAGTTTTAATGAATTTTATACAGCTGTTGAAAATATATTGGATAAAAGTGATATATTTACTACAACTTTAAAAGGTAAAGAGGAAGCTAACTAAATGAAGCGTGCAATAATTTTCGGAGCAACTGGTGGAATAGGAAGAGCTATTGCAGAAAATATGGCTGAAAATGGCTGGTCTTTATATATTCACTATAATCATAACAAGCAAGAAGCCGATAAAATGGTAAAGGAGTTCATTGAAAACTATCCAAACCAAGAATTTTTTTCATTAAAATTAAATTTTTTGGCTGAAGATGATGTAATTAAAAAAATAGTATCAAATCTCTTACCAATAAGTGCTGTGATTTTTACACAAGGAATTACTAACTATCAGTTTCTTGGGAGTCAAAAATTAGATGAAATTGAAAAGATTATACAAATTAATTTATTAGCTCCGATAAAAATAACTTCCCTTTTAGAATCCCAGCTTTTAAAGCAGACACATGGGCGAATAATATTTATTGGATCCGTGTATGGAGGACAAGCAAGTGCGCTAGAGAGTGTGTATAGTGCCAGTAAAGGTGGATTATCAAGCTTTGTACAAGGATATGCACGTGAGGTGGCATCAGCTAATTTAACTGTAAATGTAATTGCTCCTGGAGCAGTTGATACACCAATGAATGCAATTTTTGACACTGAAACTTTAAACGAAGTTAAAAATGAAATTCCTGCAGGAAGATTGGCAGATCCGAAGGATATATCTTTTTGGGTAGAAAATTTACTCGATGAACGTTCCGATTATTTAACTGGACAAACTATTTATGTCGATGGTGGCTGGCTTGTTTAATGGTCGATTAGTTTGGTATACTCATATTTGAATTATTGCAAAAAGTTGAGAGGATATTATGGCAGATATTGGAGATAAATTACGCAGTGCTCGTAAGGCAAAGGGCATGTCAATTGAAGATGTAGAAAAAATAACTAAGATTCAACGTCGATATCTTACAGCAATTGAAAATGATGATTTTGATCAATTACCGGGAGATTTTTACGTTAGAGCCTTTATTAGACAATTTGCTGATGTTGTTGGTCTTAACGGCAAGGAATTATTAGCAGATTATAAATCTGAAGTGCCTGAAGCAAAACCTGAAGAATATGTTGAAAATTCAATCGATAATAAGAGCGAAAGAATTAAGGAGACAACTAATAGCCGTAAAGGGCTATGGCGTAACTATTTGCCTCAAATTGCAACAGTAGTTGGTGTTGTTCTGGTAATTCTAGTAGTTTATATTGTTTATACTCGCTTCTTTACTGGAACTAATCAGCAGTCAGCAAATCAAGCTGAGAATGTGACAGTTTCTTCTCATATCCAATCTTCAAAATCTAAAGCTTCATCAAAGAAGAAATCAGCTCCAAAAACTACAACCTCAGAAGTTAAAATTTCTAGTTTAGGTAATAATAGTTACCGTGTTAGTGGATTGAAGAGTGACCGAACTTTAACTTTAGGAACCACTAAGAATGATGTTTGGGCACAAATTTTAGTGAACGGTTCTTCTGTTTGGCAAGGAACTTTGAAAGCTAATGAGAAGCACTCAGTTCAATTACCAGAAAATGTAAACAATGTTTCTGTCCAAATGGGGAACAGTGTGTCAACCACTTTGACTTTAGCTGGTAAGAAGGTAAATGCACATAATGCAACTAATCCAGCTTCCCCGATGACAATTAGATTTACATTTGCTGGACAAAGTAATCAAAGTAGCCAAAGTAGTAGTACTCGTCAAAGTAGTGCAACTAGTCAACATTCAACTAATAATGTAAATACTCAAACACAACAAAACCAACAAAATCAAAATACACAAAATGGCCAAGCTACTCAAAACAATACGCAAAATACGCAGAACACACAAGGTCAAACTAATACTACCCAAAATAATGGAGGTCAAAGTAACCGTTAATGAATTTACCAAATAAATTAACTATGTTTAGAATTTTCATGATTCCAGTTTTTATGCTAGTCTTAATTTTTAATTGGCCAGCAGGCGGTGCAACTTTCCTAGGAGCACATATTTATTGGTCTCATGTGTTAGCAGCTGTAATTTTTGCGGTGGCATCAATAACTGATTTTTTGGATGGACATATTGCTCGTTCAAGAAACTTAGTTACCAACTTCGGAAAATTTGCTGATCCATTAGCAGATAAAATGCTAACGATGACAGCTTTTGTATTTTTAATTTCATTAAATTTAGCGCCTGCATGGGTAGTAGCTATCATTGTTTGTCGTGAATTAGCCGTCACTGGTTTACGTTTGATTTTGGCTGAAAATAAAGGCCAAGTTTTAGCAGCAAAAATGCCAGGTAAAATTAAAACTACGACTCAGATGCTCTCGATTATTTTCTTATTGCTTGGTGATGTGTACTATATTGGTACAATCTTATTGTACATTTGCTTAATCTTTACTATTTACTCTGGTTACGATTACTTTAAGCAAAGCGGCGATGTATTTAAAGGTGAAATTTAAGATTAAAAGAAGCAGAGATGCTTCTTTTTTTTGAAAAAAATTAATAAAAAATGCGTAATAAAAAATAGAGAAATATAATATTGAACGTTAGTTCGTATTTTTCTTGCTTTTAGGTAGTCAAACCAAGTATAATTATTATAAATGGAATAAGGAGGAAGAGATTTGGCTAAAGATGATAAAAAGAAGGCTTTAGACATTGCCTTAAAGAAGATTGAAAAAGACTTTGGAAAAGGCGCAGTGATGCGCATGGGTGAAAAAGTAGACACTCAAATTTCCACTATTCCTTCCGGTTCACTAGCTTTAGATGCAGCTCTTGGAGTTGGTGGCTATCCTCGTGGACGAATTATTGAAGTATATGGACCAGAAAGTTCTGGTAAAACAACTGTGGCTCTTCATGCTGTTGCAGAAGTTCAGAAGCGTGGAGGAACGGCAGCTTATATCGATGCGGAAAATGCGATGGATCCTGCTTATGCCGAAGCATTAGGTGTTGATATTGATTCCTTAATTTTATCTCAACCAAACACTGGTGAAGAAGGTTTGCAAATTGCAGATACGCTTATTGCGAGTGGTGCAATTGATATCTTAGTTGTGGATTCCGTGGCTGCGTTAGTACCAAGAGCCGAAATTGACGGTGACATGGGAGATTCACATGTTGGTTTACAAGCCAGATTAATGAGTCAGGCTTTACGTAAACTCTCAGGAAATATCTCTAAAACTAAAACTATTGCTGTTTTCATTAACCAAATTCGTGAAAAAGTTGGGGTTATGTTTGGAAATCCAGAAACTACTCCTGGTGGACGTGCTTTGAAGTTTTACTCTACGATTAGATTAGAAGTACGTAGAGCAGAACAAATTAAACAAGGATCAGACGTAATTGGTAACCGAGTTAAATTAAAGGTTGTAAAAAATAAAGTTGCTCCTCCATTTAAAGTGGCAGAAGTCGATATCATGTATGGGAAAGGAATTTCTCAAACTGGTGAGTTAATTGATATGGCTGCTGATAAAGATATCATTAAGAAAGCTGGCTCGTGGTATTCATATGGGGATGATCGCATTGGACAAGGCCGCGAGAATGCTAAGCAATATCTAGAAGAGCATCCTGATGTTTACGAAGAAGTAAAAGAAAAAGTTCGTGAAGCTTATGGAATTGATGCTAAAGCAATTGAAGAACGAGAAAATCCTGAAAGGGTAAAACAGGACAAGGAAGTACCAGTAAACAAAGATGCTTCCGATGAAAAAAAATAATCGACAGATACAGTTAAACCTTGGCTTTTAGAGGCCAAGGTTTTTTGTATGATTGACATCACTTCCGGATACTTTTATTATTAATAATGTGTGAAATAATTCTATAAAAAAGGCGATAGTAAAAATATGGTAAATACAATTTTAGTTCCTGTTGCTGTCGCTATTGTTTCTGTCTTAGTTGGAGGTTGTGCTGGCTATAGTATCCGTAAAAATAAGTGGGAAACTCAAGCACAGAATGCAGCCCATGATGCAAAACACATCTTGGCAGATGCAGAAAGTAAAGCTAAAGCTGTAGAAGCTGATCTTGCTTCACAAAAAGAAGCAATGAAGAAAGCTGCAGCAGATGCAAAAAAAGAAAAAATTCTGGAAGCACAAGAAGAAATTCATCATTATCGTGAAAGAGTAGATAATGAACTTAATGAACGACGTCAAGAGGTTTCTAGACAAGAAAATCGCTTACTGCAACGTGAAGATGCTATTGATCATAAAGATAGTTTGTTGGATCAAAAAGATTCACAACTCACACAGAAAGAAAACCAAATTAAAAAATTGCAGGCTCAAGTTCTAGAAAAAGAAAATAGAGCCGATCAATTAGTGACCGAGCGAGAGAAAAAGCTCTATGAAGTTGCAGAGCTGAATCAAGAAGATGCTAAAAAGATCGTTTTAGATAAACTTTCAGACCAATTGGTTAAGGAAAGAGCAGAAATGATTGAAGAAAGTAATCAACTTGCTAAGGCAAAAGCAGATCATTTTGCTCGTAAGGTAATTGTAGATGCAATTCAAAGTAGTGCAGCCGATACAGTTTCTGAAAAAACTGTTTCAGTTGTTAATTTACCAAGTGATGATATGAAAGGTCGTATCATCGGCCGTGAAGGTAGAAATATTCGCTCATTTGAGGCTTTAACTGGTGTAGATGTAATTATTGATGATACTCCAGATGTAGTGGTCTTAAGTGGCTTTGACCCAATTAGACGTGAAATTGCAAAAAGAGCATTAGAGCGTTTAATTAAAGATGGTCGAATTCATCCAGCGCGGATAGAAGAAATGGTTGATCGTGCTCGTAAAGAGGTAAATGATGATATTTACGAAGCTGGTGAAAGTGCCTTAATGGAACTTGGTATTCATAAGATGCATCCAGAATTGGTAAAGATTTTAGGACGCTTAAAGTATCGTACGTCTTATGGACAAAATGTTTTATCTCATTCTATTGAAGTGGGTAAATTAACAGGCGTAATGGCTGCTGAACTTGGTTTAGACGAAAAAATAGCGGTACGCGCAGGATTATTACACGATATTGGGAAGTCAATTGATCATGAAATTGAGGGTTCCCATGTAGAAATTGGTGTTGAACTTGCACGAAAGTATCATGAACCAGATTTGGTTGTGAATGCAATTGCTGCTCACCATGATGATGTTCCTAAGTTATCATTTATTGCAGAATTAGTTGTAGCTGCTGATACAATTTCCTCAGCTCGGCCAGGTGCTAGAAGCGAATCTCTAGAAAACTATATTCGTCGACTAGAACAACTAGAAACGATTGCAAAGGGACACATTGGTGTAAAACAAGCATATGCAATTCAAGCAGGACGTGAGATAAGGGTAATGGTTGAGCCAGATAAGATTTCGGATGCTCGTACTACTATTCTTGCTCATGACATTAGAAATCAAATTGAACAAGATATGGAATATCCTGGTAACATCAAGGTTACGGTTATTCGAGAAAAACGTGCTGTTGCAATAGCTAAGTAAAGACGAATCTTTAAGATTCGTCTTTTTTGTTTACCGCTTTATTGTGTTTATATTGGGGTGTAGGTATAATGAAAAAAAGAAGTTTAAGAAAGTAGATTGTTATGTTTCAAACAATTGTTAAAATATTCTTATTAGTAATTATTACTGCTGCTATAACTCCTTTTATTAGAAAATTAGCTTTTGTATTAGGTGCAGTTGATAATCCAAATGCTCGTCGCATCAATAAAAAGCCAATGCCTACTATTGGTGGATTAGCAATATTTGTAGCTTTTAATATTGGAGAATTTGTCTTATTACGGAAGGATTTTCCGACTCATGAACTTTTTTCAGTATTATTGGCATCCAGTGTTATTATCTTAACTGGTTTGATTGATGATATTTTAGAATTAAAACCGAGACAAAAAATGTTTGGGATTTTTGTTGCATCCCTGGTTGTATATTTCTTAGCTGGAATTAAAGTAAGAGAGTTAAGCTTGCCATTTTTAGGCCATATTCAACTAGGTTGGTGGAGTTTTCCCCTTACTATTTTTTGGATTCTTGCCTTAACAAATGCTGTCAATCTTATTGATGGTTTAGATGGTTTAGCTACCGGTGTTACCTTAATTTCCCTTGTAACAATGGGAATTGTTGGTTTCTTCTTTTTAAAGAGTTGGCAACACTATGTTCCAATTATGTGTATTATGTTAGCAGCTTGTTTATTGGGCTTTTTACCTTATAATTTTCATCCTGCGAAGATATTTTTGGGAGATACAGGTGC
>CAMFQH010000043.1:0-10378 GCA_945980025.1 uncultured Lactobacillus sp. | reverse complement strand
CAAAAAGCGGCCGTCAAAGGCAAGTACGTTATAATCCTAACTGGCAGTATTTAAAAGAAAAGACAAAAGAAGCTCTTCAAAGTCCTGAAGGCAAGCACATCTACAGCATGAGAAAGTATGATGTCGAGCCAGTTTTTGGACATTTGAAGAACGTCTTTGGCATGCGCCGAACTCATCTAAGAGGTAAAAAGAAGGTTGAAACTGATGTAGGAATAGCCTTGATGATGATGAACTTAAGCAAGTATTGGCACAGAAGATGGTCCAAAGACCGATCTGCTTTATGTGCAAATAAAAATAGAAAAAAAAGACGGTCAAGCTACTTAAATTAAGAGTTGGCTTGATCGTCTTTTTGTACCTGAGAATTAGTTTTTTCCCAGACACCTTTGTATGTATTTATTTTTACCTAATCAAGTAAGTCATATTTTAAGGTCATTAAGCCGTGACCTTCGTTAACCATGTTTCCTAGTAATTCAACAGTATTATTGTAAACTGTATCAGCCATTTTTTGATTTGCTTTGTTTAGCTTATCTTGGAGTTCATCGCCGGAGTAGTTTTCAATTTCTTTATCAGTTTCATGTTGAATTTTATGGCATTGAGCAAGACTCTTTTGTTCAAAGTCGGCTTCTAATTCACCATAAACACGGAAATTAGTATCACCTAATTGAGCAGTTAGTTTATTTAACCAGAAGATCTTATTTAAATCGAATTTAGGACCAGTCTGGAAGCTTGCTGGAGTAGTGGTGATATTGGTGTAGAATGGAACCATGCTGTTAAAAGTATTTGGTCCAAATGCTAACCATTGAACACCGGCAATTTCTTCTGGAACGTCATTTCTAATTTGTAAAATATGAGTTTCAAAGTTTCTATTAATACCGATTGGACGGAAGGTCTTCTTTTGTTCAGCTGTACCTTGATCTCCATATGCATCAAAGGGAGTGTCTTGGTAATGAGAACTTTCAGCCCATTTAATATCTTCAATACTGATTTTACGATTTGCGTGGCAAATAAATGGTTGATCTTGATCACTTGGTTCACCGCCAAAGTCAGGGTCGAAATAGTTGTGGATATACCAAGCACGTGGATTATTGTAGTGAGCATCTTTAATTGTTGAAGAGCCAAAGATGTGACGCAAGTTATAGCCCTCAAGGTCTGGATTTAAGTGGTATTCTTCAATTAAATCTTTTAAATCTTTTGATGAAGCAAAATCATCATTATCGAAATAAAATTCATCGATATTTAGACGGTTAGGGGCAATTACGTACGCATCATCTGGAATACGGCGAGCTGCCCAGTGGTGACCACCAATAGTTTCAAGGTACCAAATTTCATCTTTATCAGAGAAAGCCATCCCGTTCATTTCGTAAGTACCATACTTTTCAAGTAAATATCCTACGCGTTCTACACCTTCATAGGCAGAATGAATATATGGCAAAGTTAAAGTCACGAAATCTTCTTCACCTAAGCCGCCTTTTTCAAGGAGTGGATCAACACCTTGAATTCTTGAATTAGTGGTAATAGTTTCAGTTGCAGTCATAGCAATATTATCTGAATTAATACCAGCAGCAGCCCAAATTCCATTTTCACCTGATGCGTCAGGTGCACTAGTATAGCGAAGAGGGTTAGGGAGAAGATCTTCATCGTCGATCTTTTGATGACTAATTACACTTTCGTAGTGTTTAGGTTGATCAGCTGGCATTACGACATCAAATCGCTCAGGGATAATAGTACGGCCGCCATCTTCACTACGGGCTATCATTGTTGAACCATCAATAGTTGCATCTTTTCCGACTAAGATAGTAGTACATTCGGTTGGTTTCATAAATAAAATCCTTTCTGAATTCTTTACTTACTATTGTACGCGAAAATGTAAGGTCTTAGGAAATAATCTGGCACTAGTTAATGCTTTTCTCGATAGTATTTGGGACTAAGGCCAGTATAGCGTTTAAAAGCTTTTGAAAAAGTAAAGGCATCCGTATACCCGGTAATATTTGCAATTTGCTGAATAGCGTAATTACTGTTTAATAGTTTTTCTTTCGCTTTTTCCATCCGTAATTGGGTAAGAAATGCTTGTGGAGAAAGGTTCAGATTTTTCTTAAAAATGCTGTATAAGCAGCTTCGAGATAGGTCGAGATCATTACATAGAGCACTAATTGTACAAGTAGAATTAGCAGAATTTTGTTCTAAATAATTAACCGCTAGACGCAATTCTTCATTAGAGTTTTTAGCTTTAGAATTTAATTCAGCAGGATATTCGGTGATTAAGTGGTAAAAGAATGTATAGATTAATGACTCAATTAATACATCGCTAGCAAGGGAACTATGGTAGTGAAGTGAATCGAAAAGTTGTTTTAGGCTTTCGTAAGTTTCACTTGTTTGAAGCTGACGTAAATAATATTTTTTAGTCAACTTAGAATTGTCTAGTAATCCCTTGATTTTTACACCTGAAAAACCAATCCAGAAGTATGACCAGGGTTCAGTGCCGTCAGCTTGATAAAAACAAGGTATATCCTTTGGAAGAAGGAAAATATCGCCAGCATTTAAGTTCACAGCATGGTGATTAGCTACCGAAAAGGTTCCTTTACCTGATTGAATATAGTGAATGACATAGTTGTTACGGACATTATTACCCTTGAAAAAGTAGTTTGGAGGACAATTTTCTTGTCCAAAAAATAAAACTTTAGTCTCAATACTGTGATTGTTTAATGTATGATATTCACCATTCATTGCTCTTATCCTCTTATCAAATTCCCATGTTAATGATGGATATATGTTTTCAAAAATATATTTAGTACTTATAATGATACCATTTTTACGGTAAAACATATCATTATGATTAAAAACAAATTGACATAATCTGACTTAATCTAGCTATTTTATAAAGCGCATACATTCTACATAATAAATATTGTTGAAAGCGAATATAAAAAATAAAAGAGGGAAGATTATGAAAGATAAAGATCAGGGAAAAATGTCACTGGGTGCTAGACTAGCATACAGTTTTGGTGCATTTGGTAATGATTCATTTTATGGATTACTATCAGGATATTTAATTATGTTTATTACCTCGCATTTATTTAATACAGGTAATGCGGCTGAAGATGCCAGAATGATCAGTATGGTTACATTGATTATCATGGTGTTAAGAATTGTTGAATTATTTATTGATCCATTTATTGGAAATGCAATTGACAGAACTAAGACCCGGTGGGGCCATTTTAGACCATGGGTTGTAGTTGGTGGTAGCATTTCAGCTGTGATTTTATTGATATTGTTCACTAACTTAGGCGGACTTTACCAAAAGAATGCAATCTTATACATGATTGTTTTTGCAGTTCTATACATCACAATGGATATCTTTTATTCATTTAAAGATGTTGGCTTTTGGTCAATGCTTCCATCTTTAACAACTAATTCTAGAGAACGAGAAAAAACTGCTACTTATGCTCGTGTAGGATCTACTATTGGTGGTGGGTTAGTTGGAATTCTAGTTATGCCAGCTGTTATCTACTTCTCAGCCCGTCCAACTTCTACGGGGGATGATCGTGGTTGGTTCATTTTTGCAGCAATTATTTGCTCAATTGCATTTGTTTCTGCATGGTGTGTTGGTTTATTTACTAGAGAAGTTAACAGCGATATTCGTAAAAATAAGAAAGATACTAAGGGAATTATTGGTATTTTTAAGGCTTTATCAGGTAATGATCAATTAATGTGGGTTGCACTTGCATACTTATTCTATGGGGTTGCAATTAATATTACTGGATCTCTTGAAGTTTACTATTTTACATATATTATGGGAATGCCAAAAGCATTTTCTATTTTTTCAACGATTAATGTATTCTTAGGAATTATTGCGACATCATTATTTCCACTTTTATCTAAAAAAATGAGTCGTAAGGCACTCTTTACTTCTTGTTTAGCTGTAATGCTTTGTGGAATGGGATTATTTGCAGTAGCTGGAAGTAATTTACCACTGGTTTTGCTTGCTGCCTCAATTTTTGGCTTTCCACAACCAATGGTATTCTTAATCGTTTTAATGGTTATTACTGACTCAGTTGAATATGGTCAGTTAAAACTTGGACATCGTGACGAATCACTTGCGTTGTCTGTTCGTCCATTAATTGATAAGTTTGGCGGTGCCGTTTCAAATGGTGTTGTTGGTCAAATTGCGATTATGGCTGGGATGACTACCGGTGCTACTGCTTCTTCAATTACAGCAGCTGGTAAGCTTAATTTTAAAATAATGATGTTCGCTGTACCTGCTGTTATGCTTGTAATTGCAATTTTAATTTTTGCAAGTAAAGTTATTTTAAGTGAAAAGAAACATGCAGAAATCGTAGCTGAACTTGAAAAGACCTGGGGCAAGAAATTTGATAAGGATAGTGATAATGATGTTGATAGTGATGTCCTCATTGCCACTCCAATTTCTGGTGAATTGATGAATTTAAACCAGGTTAATGACAAAACATTCTCATCTGGGTCAGTTGGGCAAGGCTTTGCAATTAAGCCAAGTGATGGAAAGGTCCTGGCTCCATTTGATGCGACAGTTAGACAGGTCTTTACTACAAGACATGCAGTTGGGCTAGTTGGTGATAACGGGGTAGTTCTATTAATTCATATTGGACTTGGAACGGTAGCACTAAACGGAACTGGATTTGTATCATATGTTGAACAGGGTCAAAGGGTAAAGAAGGGCCAAGAATTAATTGAATTCTGGGATCCCACTATTAAAAAGGCTGGTCTAGATGACACGGTTATTGTAATAGTAACAAATTCTGATAAGTTTTCAGATATTGACTTAATGGCGAAAACTGGTCAAGCCGTACAAGCAGAAGATAATATTTTAGAATTAAAAGTAAAGAAGGAAGAGCCAGCATTAGGAGGCGGAGAAGTTGAACCAACTAATTAATTTTGATGAAAAAAATAAAGTTTTTCACTTACATAATGATCAAATTTCATACTTATTAGCAGTTGAAGATGGAAATACACTAGCTCATGTGTATTTTGGTAAAACAATTAAACAATATCATGGGCAATTACGCTATCCGCGAGTAGACCGAGGCTTTTCTGGTAATTTACCGAGCTCACTAGATAGAACTTTTTCACGTGATTCTTTACCAAAAGAATACAGTACAGCTGGTGAAATGGATTACCATACTCCAGCAGCAGTAGTTCGCCAAAAGGATGGATCTAACGCACTATTTTTGACTTACCAAGATTATAAAATTGTAGCAGGTAAGCCGGATTTAGCAGGATTGCCACATTCCTTTGTTGAAAATAATGATGAAGCTGAAACTTTAATCGTCAATTCACTTGATGAGAAGAGTAAAGTTGAATTCGAATTGGCATATACTATTTACCGTGATCGTCCAGTAATTACTCGTTCAGTCAAGGTAGTTAATAAGGGCGAGGAAACAGTTAATATTGAGAAAGTTGCTTCAATGCAGATTGACTTTGTAGACCGTAACTTTGAATCAATTACGTTGCCTGGTGCTCATGCACATGAAAGACGCGTTGAACGTAGTGAAATTAATCAAGGCATTCATGTTTACTCTAGTCATCGCGGTACGTCTAGCCACCAAATGAATCCATTTATGGCTTTAGTTGATAAAGATACTACTGAATTTTCTGGGGATGCTTATGGTTTTGCCTTTGTTTACTCCGGTAATCACAAATTTGAAGTAGAAAAAGATCAATTTGCACAAACCCATGTCAATATCGGTATTGATGATTTCAACTTTAGCTGGGAACTAACACCAAATTCTAGTTTCCAAACTCCAGAAGTATTGATGACATACTCTGCTCAAGGCTTGAACAAAATGAGCCAAGCATTTCACAGTTTAATTCATGATCGTGTCATTAGAAGTAAATATAAAGATCGAGTTCGGCCAATTTTAGTAAACAACTGGGAAGCTACCTATTTTGATTTTGACGAAGAAAAATTAAAGCCAATTGTTGATGATGCGAAGGAAATGGGCATTGAAATGTTTGTTCTTGATGATGGTTGGTTTGGCCATCGTGATGATGATAATTCTTCATTAGGAGACTGGAGTGTTTTTGAAAAGAAATTCCCACATGGATTAGATCATTTTGCAGATTATGTTCATGAACAAGGATTAAAATTTGGTCTTTGGTTTGAACCGGAAATGATTTCAATGGATTCAAACTTATATCAAGAGCATCCTGATTATTTAATGCATGTTCCAGGAAGAACTCCAAGCCCATCTCGTAATCAATATGTTCTTGATCTAGGTAGAAAAGAAGTTCGTGATAATATCTTTGAACAAATGAACAAGATTCTTGAATCAGGCAAGATTGATTACATCAAGTGGGATATGAATCGTCACTTGTCAGATATTTATGAAGCAGATTTACCAGCTGCAAGACAGGGGGAAACTTACCACCGTTATGTCTTAGGACTCTATGACTTGCTTGAAAGATTAGTTAATTCTTATCCCGATTTATTAATTGAAGGTTGTTCTGGCGGAGGCGGACGCTTTGATGCGGGTATGGCATATTACAACCCACAAATTTGGGCTAGTGATGATAGTGACGCAATTGATAGATTAAGTATTCAATATGGTACTAGTTTAGCTTATCCACAATCAATGATGACTTCTCATGTTTCAGTTAGTCCAAATGAACAAAATGGTCGAATTACACCATTTAAGACACGTGGAATTGTAGCAATGTGGGGTGATTTAGGTTATGAACTTGATTTAACTAAGATGAGCAAAGAAGATCGTCAAGCAGTTAAAGAACAGGTGGCAGAATATAAAAAAATTAGAGAAGTTACTCAGTATGGCACTTTTTATCGGTTAAAGAGTGCTCAAACCAGTAATCAATGTGCCTGGGAAACTGTTTCAAAAGATAAAACTGAAGCTGTTTTATCAGTAGTTAAAGTAATGGCAAGTGCTCAGCCATATTTAACTAAGACCAAGATGGTCGGACTTGCCCCAGAAAAGCACTATGAAGATCAAAATACTCATGAGGTATACGGCGGGGATGAATTGATGAATTTAGGAATTTATGATCCAGTCGAACACGGTGATTTCAAGGCCTATATTTATCACTTTAAAGCAATAGATTAGGAATATAATAATGGCAATTTCAAATAAAGTAATGCTTATAACCTATCCGGATAGTTTAGGTAAAAATATTAAAGATTTAGATGACGTACTGCATACAGATTTAAAAGGTGCTGTTGGAGGAGTTCACTTATTACCATTCTTTCCCTCAACTGGTGATCGCGGCTTTGCTCCAACGGATTATTCAATGGTTGATCCTCAATTTGGGGATTGGTCGGATGTTGAAAAATTAGGCGAAAAATATTATCTTATGTTTGATTTTATGATTAATCATATTTCTCGCCACTCTAAATATTACCGTGACTTTCAAAAAAATAAGGATCAAAGTCCATATGCTGATTTATTTTTGAGTTGGGATAAGTTCTGGCCTAAGAATCGACCAACGCAAAAAGATATTGACCTTATTTACAAGAGAAAAGATCGTGCTCCATATCAAGAAATTACTTTTGCGGATGGAAGTAAAGAAAAACTCTGGAATACTTTCGGTGAAGAGCAAATTGATCTTGATGTTCGCAAAGATGTGACTAAACAGTTCATTAAGCGGACTTTAAATAATTTGATTGATCATGGCAGTGACATCATTCGATTAGATGCGTTTGCTTATGCTGTTAAGATGCTAGATACTAATGACTTTTTCGTAGAACCAGAAATTTGGGATCTATTGAAAGAAGTTCAAGATGATATTTCAGCTAAAGGCGCGCTAATTTTGCCTGAAATTCATGAACACTATTCAATGCCATTTAAGATTGCAAAACACGGTTACTTTATTTATGATTTTGCCTTACCAATGGTAGTGCTTTATTCACTATATAGTGGTAAAAGTCAGCGTCTTGCTTCATGGCTAAAAAAGAGTCCAATGAAGCAGTTTACGACATTAGATACTCATGATGGAATTGGTGTAGTAGATGCTCGTGATATCTTAACCCCGAATGAGATAGAGTACACTAGCAATGAATTATATAAGGTCGGTGCTAATGTTAAAAGGAAATACTCAAGTGCGGAATATCATAACCTCGATATTTATCAAATAAACTCTACTTTCTACTCTGCACTTGGTGATGATGATAAAAAATACTTTATGGCTCGACTTTTACAAGTATTTGCCCCCGGAATTCCCCAAGTCTATTATGTTGGAATGCTTGCTGGTAAAAATGATATTGAACTTCTTGAAAAGACAAAAGAAGGTCGAAATATTAATCGTCATTATTATAGTCGTGAAGAAATCCATGAAGAAGTTCAACGTCCTGTTGTTAGTTCTTTAATTAACTTATTAAGATTTAGAAATAATGAAGTGGCATTTGATTTGAATGGAAGTATTGAAGTTACTACTCCTACTGAAAATGAAATTCATATTATTCGTTTAAATCAGGACAAAACACGAAAAGTAGAATTACGTGCAAACCTAGAAACCTTAGATTATAAAGTGTTAGTGAATGGACGAGAAATGACTTTTTGATACAAACTATAAATATTTTCTGAAGAAGAATTAGGTAGAAATTGCTTAATTCTTTTTCTTTTGGAGCAGATCTAGAAACTAAGTTTATAATCAATATTAAGGTATAATTTGATTAAGACGAAAAATTCTGCAAGCATGGGAGGAATTATATAGATGAATTATGGAGAAAAATCACCTGCACTTTGGGATGCAATTAAAAGTGAAGAGAAGAGACAAGAAGATACAATTGAATTAATTGCATCAGAAAATATTGTTTCCGATGCTGTCAGAGAAGCACAAGGATCTGTTTTAACTAATAAATATGCGGAAGGGTATCCAGGAAAGAGATACTATGGTGGCTGTCAATATATTGATAAAGTAGAACAACTAGCAATTGACTATGCAAAAAAATTATTTGATGCAGACTATGCAAATGTTCAGCCTCATTCTGGCTCACAAGCAAATATGACGGTTTATAATGCTTTGCTAAAGCCAGGAGACACTATTTTAGGAATGGGTATGGATGCCGGTGGCCATCTTACGCATGGATCTAAGGTTAACTTTTCAGGGAAAATTTTTAATTCTATTAGTTATGACCTAAATCCTGAAACTGAAGAATTGGATTTTGATCGAATTAGACAGATTGCTATAGAGAAGAAGCCAAAATTAATTATTGCTGGCGCTTCTGCCTATAGCCGGATTATTGATTGGCAGAGGTTCCGCGAGATTGCGGATGAAGTTGGTGCCTATCTAATGGTTGATATGGCACATATTGCAGGCTTAGTTGCAACTGGAGCACATACGAGCCCAATTCCTATAGCCGATGTTGTTACAACAACCACACATAAGACTTTGCGTGGTCCGCGTGGAGGGATGATCTTATCTAACAATAAGGAATTAGGGAAGAAGATTGATTCTGCTCTCTTTCCAGGAACCCAAGGTGGACCACTAGAGCATGTTATTGCTGCAAAGGCTCAAGCTTTTTATGAAGATTTACAGCCAGAATTTACCCAATACATTAATCAAGTAATTAAGAATTCAAAAGCCATGGCTGAAGAATTTAAAAATAGCAAAAATATTCGCGTGGTTTCAGATGGAACTGATAATCACTTGATGATTATTGATATTACCAAGACTGGCGTAACAGGAAAAGATGCCCAAAATTTACTAGACTCTGTAAATATTACGACTAACAAAGAGTCTATTCCTGGTGATAAGCGAAGCCCATTTATTACTAGTGGATTAAGAATTGGGACACCAGCAATAACTAGCCGAGGTTTTAAGGAATCTGATGCTAAAGAAGTTGCTAAAATAATTATTGAAGTTTTGGATACTCCTGAAGATGCAGGAGTACTAGCTCAGGCAAAAGAAAGAGTTAATAATTTAGTTACTAAATACCCTATCAAATAAAAGCTATTGACAGAAAAATATAAGCCAATTACAATATAATTAAATTTTTTAAGGAGTAGTTAATTATGAATACACAAGCTAAGTTTATGAAAAATAATCGTTGGCAAGGCCAGTAAATCAGGTTGTTAAGCAAGATGCAACCTGAAAGACTCAGATTGTATCTGTGCTGGCTGTGTATTTATTGTGGTCTGCATGGAATAACATGCAGACCTTTTTCTTTTTGTGATAAAAAAGTAACAGGAATCTGCATGTGAAGGTAGATTCCTGTTTTTTTTTGGAGAAAAATTATGAAAAGAATGTATGGATTAATTGTAATTTTAGTAGCTTTTCTAACCATAGCTTTTTTTGGAGAAAATAAACAAAAAGAAGAAAATAATAAAATTCCCCGAGTTGGTGTATTAACCCTTATGCGTCACCCAGCTCTTGATGAGATATATCGCGGCTTTCG
>CAMFQH010000042.1:0-10394 GCA_945980025.1 uncultured Lactobacillus sp. | reverse complement strand
GAGTGTCCTAAGACGTTCCCCGTTCAAAGTCAATGTCTTAACTTAATGACATTGCCCTTTTGGGATGCCTTTTTGTTAGCCATTAACTTGCCCTACTCTTTAAGTTCTCCTTCGGCTTGAAGCTTCTTTTTGATATCTTCAAATTTCTTAGGAGGGATGCGAGTAATATGTTGTCTTCTTTGATTTCCTAGAATCAATGGAACACGTTCAATGACTGTATCTGCATAATCTAAGCCAAACCATGAAGCCGGGTTTGAGGAAAGATTTTGAAGCCATACACGGGCTTCAACTAAGAATTTTTCATAACTTCTAAGTTGTGTTTGTGGACTAATTACATCGTTAACGATAACGAATGAGAAGTCACCAACATCTCTACCAGGAGTAGTAGTGTACTCTTGTGGTTGAGATTCAATAGTTCCATCTGCAATCAAGTCATGAACAATTTGACGCAAGTAAACATTCACACTAGTTTGCTGCTTGAAACCAAGGAAGAGCTGAACGTTAATAACATTCTTTGTACCATAAGTGTTGACAGCATATTCAGCAGTGAATGGCTCGTTAGTTACATTAACTGTTACAAACCAATATGCGCGTGCTCGCTTAGGACGTTTATCTAAGATAGAGTAGAGAATTTCTCGCTTAATAAACTTATTGTACTTAACTTTTGCCATATAGACTAAGTTAGTTGCAAAAGTAGGATAATCTTCGTCATGACTTAAGTTCGTTAACATATCCACGTATTCATCAAGACGAACATAAGCGTTACGTGATTCACGCTTGTCTCTAATTTTATTACCGTAGTACCAAACGTACATAATGATTCCGATGAATCCGGCAATAACTAGTGAAACGTAACCACCGTGCATGAATTTACTCAAGCTGGCTAACATAAACATTACGTCTAAAAAGCCAAAGAAAATTAAGAAGAGCCAATTCCAAATAGTATGAACGCCCTTCATTGCCAACCATTCATAGAGCAGAATTGTTGTCATTAACATTGAAATGGTAATTGACAAACCATAAGCTGCTTCCATGTGAGCTGAGGTTTGGAAGCAAAGAACAATTGCAATAGTCGCTGCACAAATCATTTTATTAACTGAAGGAATATAAATCTGTCCCTTTTTAGTGGAAGGATACATAATATTCATTCTTGGTAAAAATTTCAAACCACTGGCTTCAGCTACTAAAGTAAATGAACCAGTAATCAAAGCTTGTGAAGCAATAACAGCTGCAATAGTTGCTAAAACAATCGCAGCTAAACGAATGTTTTGTGGAATAATTTCAAAGAATGGGTTGAAATCACCATTTCCCGCATTGTAGTTAGGATTGTTTAAAATCCAAACACCTTGACCAAAGTAGTTAAGTGACAAACAAACAAAGACATATGGCCAGGAACCAATAATGTTTCCTTTACCAACGTGACCAACGTCTGAATACAAAGCTTCAGCACCAGTAGTAGCAAGGAAGATAGAACCTAAAATAAAGATTCCAGCTTTGTTGTAAGGACTGAATAAAAGTTTAATTGCGTAGTATGGATTAAGAGCTTGTAAAATTGAAAGATCCCCCATCATATTCATTAATCCAATTACACCTAAGAAGGTGAACCAGATAAACATGATTGGACCAAAAGCCTTACCGATAATACTTGTCCCCATTCTTTGAATTGAGAACAAAAGTAAAAGAATTACTACTGTAATCGCAATAACAGTTCCTTGAGTAGAAACTGGAACGTTACCATGACCAAATTCAATTCCTTTTAATCCTTCAATCGCAGTTGTAACAGTAACTGCGGGAGTTAAAGTACCATCAGCTAAAATTGCTGCACCACCAATCAAAGCAGGAAGGACAAGCCATTTTGCTCGTTTCCGGACCAAAGTATAGAGGGCAAAAATACCACCTTCACCATGGTTAGTAGCTTTTAAGGCAATAAAGACAGTTTGCAAAGTTGTTAACAGGGTAACTGTCCAAAGTACTAAGGAAATAGAACCTACAATAAAGTCGCGATTTACGTTCGCAATTCCGCCGTTTCCGGCAACAATTGATTTCATAACATATAGCGGACTTGTTCCGATATCTCCGTAGACAATACCAATAGCAATCAGTAAGCCTGCGGCTGATATATTTTTCCGTGTTTTTTCATTCATTATTATATTCTCCCAATAAATAGCCAAATAGCTAAATATTCAATAACGTAAAAAAGAATGCCGAAAAGACATTCTTTTTTTAAACATATCTATTTTCATCTATTTGCGCAAGAGTTGCAAGTATCTGCAGGCGATTAATTAAAAATATTTATTTCAATTTAGTTCTTTGAATTGATTTAATATTTTGTGAGCCTAGGATTAATGGAACTCGTTCAACTACTGTATCAGCATATTCTAATCCAAACCAAACAGCAGGATTAGAAGATAAATTTTGAAGCCAGACACGACTTTCAACTAACCACTTTTCATAAGTATTTAATTGAGTTTGTGGACTAATCACATCATTTACAATTACAAATTTAAAATCTCCAACGTCACGACCGGGAGTCGTGGTGTATTCTTGTGGCTGAGATTCGATTGTACCATCTTTAATTAGCTCGTGAACTATTTGTCGTAGATAAACATTAACTTTTTGCTGTTGTTTAAAACCTAAATATAGTTGAACGTTAATCACGTTTTTTGTGCCGTAAGTATTAATTGCATATTCGGCGGTAAAGGGTTCGTTAGTTACATTAACAGTGACAAACCAATATGCATGGGCCCGTTTTGGACGTTTGTCTAAAATTGAGTAGAGTATATCGCGCTTGATAAACTTATTGTACTTAACCTTAGCCATATAAACTAAATTTGTCGCGTATAAAGGCACACTATCATCATGACTTAAATTACTTAGCATGGAAGTGTATTCGTCTAAACGCACGTAAGCATTTTTAGCTTCGCGTCTATCACGAACTTTGTTACCAAAATACCAAATATACATAATTGCACCGATAAAGGCAGCAATAATTACTGTTACATAACCGCCATGTAAAAACTTAGCTAAACTGGAAATTAAAAACATACTTTCAATTGCACCGAACAAAAACAGAAAAACTAAGCGTAACAAGATGTTAACTTTTTTTAGAGATAGGTACTCAAAAAGTAATATTGTCGTCATTAGCATGGTAACAGTAATTGCTAACCCGTAAGCTGCCTCCATGTGTTCTGATGTCTTAAATAAAAAGACAATTCCGATTGTAGCAGCGCAAAGCATTTTATTAATAGAAGGGATGAAGATCTGGCCTTGTTCAGTTGAGGGATATATAATTTTCATTCTTGGTAAAAATTTTAAGCCACTTGCTTCTGAAACTAATGTAAAAGATCCAGTAATTAAAGCCTGAGAAGCGATAATGGCTGCTAAGGTGGCTAAAATGATGGCGAAAAATTTCCACTGACTTGGAAGAGCTTCAAAGAAGGGATTAAAGTCAGTATTACCAGCATGGTAGTTAGGATTTTCTAAAATCCATACTCCTTGACCAAGATAGTTCAAGGCTAGACAAATAAAGACGTAAGGCCAAGAAGCCATGATATTGCCTTTTCCTACGTGGCCTACGTCTGAATAAAGCGCTTCTGCCCCTGTAGTTGCTAAAAAGACAGCTCCTAGGATTAAAACACCAACCTTATTTGCTGGGCTAAACAAAATTTTGACTGCTAACACAGGGTTGAGAGCCTCAAGGAGCGACAAGTCATGACTTAGGTTCATAGCACCAGTTAAACCTAAAAAAGTAAACCAAATAAGCATAATTGGCCCAAAAGTTTTTCCAATTATACTAGTTCCCATTCTTTGGATGGAAAATAAAAATAAAAGAATGATGATGGTAATAATAAGAACACTGTTTTGATTAGGAACGGGAATATCATTGCCAAATCTCATGTTTTTAAGACCTTCAATTGCTGTCGTGACAGTAACTGCAGGTGTCAGTGTGCCGTCTGCAAGCAAGGCAGCTCCACCAATTAAAGCAGGAAGAACTAACCATTTGGCCTTTTTTCTAACCAAAGCATAAAGTGAAAAAATACCACCCTCACCATGGTTAGTCGCTTTAAGAGCAATTAGAACATACTTAACTGTTGTTAAAAGAGTTATTGTCCAAAGAATAAGAGAGATAGATCCGACTATATATTCTCTGTTAACACTAGCAATTCCTCCATTTTCATTCACAATTGCCTTCATAACATAGAGAGGACTTGTACCAATATCGCCATAGACGATTCCAATTGAAACTAAAAGGCCAGCTAGAGTGACCTTTTTTCGTACACCATTATTCATATTAAAATTTCCTAATAAAATAAAACGTAATGACATTTTAGATAAATAAAAAAGAATGTATTAAAACAATACATTCTTTTTTACTAGCACTATTTTGTTCCTTTAGGATTCAATATGCAACTAATAATTTGTGATTTTTTTATGAAAGAGTTTGTTTAATCTCGTTACGACGATCAGTGTACCATTTTTCCCAATCTTCGTAAGTCTTCATGTTTTGTGGATCTACGCCAGTTTGTTTTTGGATGTTGTTAAGCATATCCATAAAACGGTCTCCATGAATATTTAAAACATGCTTAACCAAGTTGCGACGGCTGAAAGCCATATTGTTAGTTAAGTATGTATTAATTTCGATAACATCATGATTACCATCATAAACATCCATAATTTCAAGATCGCTTTCGTCAAATTTTGAAATGTAGAAGTTAGCAAATGTCTTTAAGTAATCTGGTTGTTCTTTAAATTCAGTAGCTGGCATTTCTACACGATTTGCCTCTGGCATAACTACTTCAAATTCTTCTTTTTCTTGAGTTTCTTCGGTGTTCTTCTTGTCTTCAGTCAAAGTTAAGAGCTCCTTTACTGTCTAGCTGTACAAAAATTCAATATAATCTTACATTGAATTACAATCAAAAGCAAATTTTATAGGGCTTATTTAAAGTTTTCTACATCTTGTTTGGTGTAAGAATCAATTGTAGTATGACCACTATTAGCAGCTGATCTCATGAAGTTAACTACTTTTTGATCAGACCATGAACTAGTATCAACGCCAATTGAACTTAGTTGATTACGGGTTTGAGAAATTACTCTACCAGTAACTGTTTGACCGTTAATCATCATACTATCATTACTTGAAGTTGATGAAGAATTAGTATTTGAATTGTTATTATTAGCTGTAGTGTTGCTGCTTGAGCTTGTTGCACTAGATTTTTGACTTGCAGCATTGTTGTCTTGAGAGTTTGAGCTATTTGAATTACTTGAACTCTTGTTAGAGTTAGAACTAGTGTTGTTAGTATTACTACTGTTTGATGAGCTAGATTTTGAGTTAGAACTTTGCTTGTTTGAAGTAGTAGCTTCATCGTCATCATTAGCATCTAGGTTTTCAGTGTCAATGTCATCGTTAACATTTTCGCTGTTTAATTTTGCATTAGCAACTTTACGTAAATGTTTAACGTTCTTCTTTACCTTCTTATAATACTTACTATTAATGTAAGGTAAGTCTAAAATTTGATCACAAGATTCGACTGCTGCTTGGTAGTCCCCGTCTCTGTAGCTTAGTTTAGCCTTCTTGTACAAAGGATTAATATCATTAGTGATATGATCTTGAACCTTGTCGATTGTCTTGTAGAGTTTAGAAGCTTGCTTAGTCATTACTGAGTAGCCATTGGTCTTGTTGGCTGCTTTATCTAATTCACCTAAGGCATCTTTAAATTCATATTCTCTAATTTCTTCTTGAGCATCCTTCATGTCGCCAGCTTGATCTGCATAAGCTTTTGATTCAGAAGTGGATTTTACATCATGTGCATCTTCAAATTTTTCTTCAGCTGTTTCATATTTTTGACTAGAAGCAGCATCTTTTCCTTGATTCATATAGGTGGTGTACTTGTCGGAACCACTATTAGATGAATTATTTGATGATGTGTTTGAACATCCAACTGCTAAAAAGGTAATGAAGAATGCCGTAATGGCAACTCCGAGTTTTGATCGTTTCATCATTTTTTCCTCCTATAAAAATGAATTTATCTTACTTAAATTATACCAAATTCACGTATGAAAAATTTGTTGAAAAAGTGGCACAATTTTTTGAGATAAATCGTTAGTAATAGTGTAAGGCAATTCACCGGTGCTGACTTACAAAAATTAATTATCAGTTTGACTATTTAGAGGTATAAAAATGGAATTTATTTTAAAGGATCAATCAGTTCAATTTACTTTTGCAGGTGAAAAATATAGCAATGGTAAGAAAAGTAGAATTTTAAAAAATGTTAAGAAGCAAGCTAGTGCTGAAGAAGTAATGAAGGTAGGAAATGCCTTATCTAAGTTGCAGAAAGATGATGGTATTAAAACTGCTAGACTAATTTCATATTCAGATATTCAAGCTTAAGAAAAACACATAAATAAAGAAAAATTTAGGAGAATAAAAAATGACTACTACTAAAACATTAAGACTTACATTTAAAAACGCTAAAAATAAGAAAGTAAATCTATCTTTACCGGATGCAGCAGAAAACTTGACTGAAAATGAAGTTAAGGATGCTATGAACGAAATGTGTGAAGCTAACTTATTTGTAAAGGAAGAAGTTGATCAATATCAGGCTCCTTTATCTGCTCAATATGTTGAACGTACAGTTACTTCTGTGTTTGATGATAGTGAAAAGAATTAGGACGATATTTTTTGAGATAAGAAACTTGATTAAGTTATTAAATAAACTCTTAAAAGGGTAATGTTTCGGCATTACTCTTTTTATTTTGAGATGAAAGTATGTAATTTATGTTACTTTTTTATTTCAGAATGTTTGTTCGGTTGTATCTGGCAACTTGCCAAACTACAATAAAGGGTGTATGTAAATTGGAGGGAGTTTAAGTGATGAAAAAACGAACATTCACTGGTATTGCTACCGCGGCACTTATAACCACTGCCGGTATATCAGTTACCAACAACCTTAAACCAGATAATCCTTTAAAAACTGGTGAAGGTACTGTTCAAGCTGCAACCTATCAACAAGAATTTTTAGATAAAGCTATTCCAGCTGCTACGACTGCATCATCTAAGTATGGTACTTATACTTCAGTTATGCTTGCTCAAGCAACAGTTGAATCAGCTTGGGGTCAATCAGGTTTGGCTCAAGAACCTAATAATAACTTATTTGGTATTAAAGGCTCTTACAATGGTCAGTCAGTAAATATGAATACTGGCGAATACGGTAATGGTGGTTACTACACTACTAATGCCGGATTTAGAAAGTACCCATCATATACTGAATCATTTGAAGATAATGGTGCTTTATTACGTAACCAAATGGGTAATTATTACTCTGGTACTTGGGTAGAAAACTCAAATAACTATGCTCAAGCAACTCAAAATGGTTTACAAGGTAAATACGCTACTGATCCAAATTATGCTAAGACGCTTAATAGTGTGATTGCAACTAATGGTTTTGACAAATATGATCCCGTTACACAAGTTGTTAACGAAAATCGTACAGTTGCACAAACAACACCAGTTATGAGTGCACCAGTTGATCCTAGTGTTGGTACACAAGTAGATACTGCAAGAGTTGGTCAAAACGTAAATGTTACTAAGTATATTACTTATAACAACGGTGTAAAACGTGCATTTATTGGTAATGGCTGGATTAATGCACTTGCATTTAGCCCAATTACTAATAACACTACTGCTAACAATGCCACTGCTAATACTAATAATAGTAATAAGCAAACTACAACTACTAACAACCAAGCTAGCCAACCAGTTAAGACTCCAGTAGCTCAAACTCAACAAGCTCAGCCTCAAGCTCCTGCAGCTCCAGTTAAAGCAGCCACTGTTGAAACAAAGAAAGTTGCAGAAGTTAAAACTCCAGCCCAAACTACGACTTTGAATGTTAAAGCTGAAACTAAGGCAGCTCAGCCAGTTAAACAATTAGCTACTTCATTAGCAGCAACTTCAGTTAAGAAAGAAGAAGTTAAAAAAGAGGCTGTTAAGGCTGAACCAGCTAAGACTACGCCTGTAAAAGTTGAAGCTCCTAAAGCTGAAAATAAAGAAACTAACTCTGCACCAGTAGTTAAAGCTCCTGAAGTTAAGACTACTAATACAGTTAAAAATGCTGAAACTGTAAAGAAAGAAACCACTCCAGTTGTTAAGGTAGCTGAAGTTAAGAAAGCTGAAGCCCCAGTAGTAAAACCAGCTAAAACTGTAAAGAAGGAAACCACTCCAGTTGTTAAGGTGGCTGAAGTTAAGAAAGCTGAAGCCCCAGTAGTAAAACCAGTTGAAACTGTAAAGAAAGAAACTACTCCAGCTGTTAAGACTACTCCCGTAGAAGAATCAGCTAAAGTAGTTGAAGCTCCAGTAGTAAAACCTAAGAAGGTTGAAGTTAAAGAAGTTAAGACCACTCCAGTAACTATTAGTGCTAAAACTGTTGTAAAGCCAACTGCTTCAGTTGAAAATGTTGCACCAGTACAAAGTTACCAAAGTGCTGTATCTACTGCAGCTGCAAATAATAGCTATGGTACTCAATGGATTAGTACTAATACTGCTCCAAAGGCTGCTTCTACTGTTTTGGTTAAAGTAACTAAGACTACCCAAGTTTTATCAGCTCCAAATGGTCAAAAATTAAACCAACAAGTTGAAGCTGGTAGTGCATTTGTAGTTATAGCTTCAAAATATGCTAACGGAAATTTATATTATGAAATTAGTAATGGTAAATGGATTATGGCAAAATATACTACTCAAGAAGCACAAATTACTGCAAAATCTGGTGTATTAACTATTAATTCTAAACCAGACTATGGTGTAGCAGTATGGCGTGTTCCAGGCCAAGATCAAATTTCAGGTAAGTTCTTAAAAGATGGTTCAAGTTGGAGATACTTCCGTGTAGCTAATGTTAACGGACAAACTTGGTACGACCTTGGTGGAAATCAATGGATATCTGCCAAGTCAGTACTAGTTCGTTAATTTATAAAAGATTAGATTGTTTCATTAAAATTTTTTGGAGGAGAAAGTTTTTTAATGCGTTCAACAAATAAGAAATTTATTAGTGCATTAGCTTGTGCTAGTGCTATGACAGCTTTAGCAATTGTAGATCCTATGGGAGTTACTAAAACTCATCAAGTAGCACAAGCTGCAACTGATACTGTACCTGCAAAGTCTACAGGTGTAGATGTTTCAAGTTGGCAAGGTACCAAGTTGGATCAACAAGCCAAATCTGGTGCACAATTTGCTGTCGTTAAAGTATCTGAAGGTACTAACTACCAAAACCCTAATGCTCAAGGCCAAATCCAGAGTGCTGAACAAAATAATATGATGACTATGGGTTACCACTACACTCATTTTGGCTCTAACAGCAATCAAGCAGTTCAAGAAGGAAACTATGCAGTTAATTCAGCACAACAAGCTGGTTTACCACAAGGTTCATACTTAGCAACTGATTGGGAACAAGACGTTAATAATAATACTAACGGTAGTGTTGCAGCTAATACTAATGCAATCACTAGCTTCATGGATACTGTTCATGATGGTGGATACAACCCAATGCTTTATTCTAGTGAATGGTTACTAAAGAATAAGGTTGATACTAATAAGATTTCTGAAAAGTATCCAAATGCATTATGGGTAGCTAAGTACAAAACTAATGGTCGTGAAGATAATCCTGACTACAATTACTTCCCATCAATGGACAATGTAGCTATTTGGCAATATACGCAAAATTGGCGTGGCCAAAATGTTGACGGAAATGTTAATGTAGTTCCTCTTTCAAATAAGACTACTGCTGATAATAACAACACCTCAACTAACGCTGCTAATACCAATAATTCCAATGCTAATAACGGTCAAAGCAGTAGTCAAGCACCTGCAAATCCAATTATTAACAATAGTAATGCTACTGCTAAGCCAAATAATAATAACAGTACACAACCAGCACAACCAACTGAAACTAAGCCAGCAGAAAAGCCAAGTACAACCACTAACATAAACAGTGACTGGACTAAGCAAAACGGTGTCTTTGTAACTGGCGGAGCAATTAACTTGAGAACTGGTGCAAGCACTGATAGCAAGGTCATTATTCAATTACCAGCAAACTCAGAAGTTAAATACGATGCTTATCGTACAATTGGTCAATACACATGGTTAAGACAACCACGTGCAAATGGTCAATATGGTTACTTAGTAGGACGTGACAATGGTCAAGCATGGGGAACATTCAAAGAAGGTTCTGCCTCAGTAAGTAAGCCAGCCGAAACTAAGCCTGCTAATAAACCAGCACAACCAATTGAAACTAAGCCAGCCGAAAAGCCAAGTACAACCACTAACGTAAACAGTGATTGGACTAAGCAAAATGGTGTCTTTGTAACAGGTGGAGCAATTAACTTAAGAACTGGTGCAAGTACTACTA
>CAMFQH010000041.1:0-10769 GCA_945980025.1 uncultured Lactobacillus sp. | reverse complement strand
CCCGGGTACCGTTGCCCTTTGCTGAAATTACCAGACAATATAGTAGTTTAATGAACGATACGTCTATCTCAATTATGAGTATGATGAGTGGCGCTGAATTTATGCGACTTTCAATTTTTTCTGTGGGTCTGAACCCCTTCATGATTGCAATCTTGATTATTCAATTATTGATGATTACTAAAATTTTTGGCTTTGATGCTCTATCAATGCAGCAAATAGAGATAACGCAGCAAATTATCATCTTGATATTTACGATTATTCAATCAACTTTATTTACTGTCAGTTTAAATTTAAATAGTCATCCAGGCAAAAAAGCAATTATTATTTTAATTTTGTCAGCTGGAAGCTTATTAGTTAACTGGCTTTGTTTTATGAATATCAAATTTGGCATCGGTGGTACTAGCCCGATTATCTTGGTTAATATTTTGACTACTTCAACGCCAACATTGATTAATGCAATAAATAAGATGGAGACCCTGCCACATTTTGGTATTTGGATAGTTGTTTTAGCAATAGCAATTTTAGTGATTGTTTATTTCTGGATTGCATTTAGTCATGCTTATTATCCTCTAAAGGTTATCAATACGTCGTTAAATAGTCATTCAGATCCAGTAATTATTCCTTTAGGCTTAAATATGGGAACGATGATGACTTATATGATGGGGATGGCTGTATTAACCATGCCAGCTATGCTTACTCCATATTTTGGCCCTAACTCTATTTTTAATAATCTTACTTTTCAGGCTGTAACTAGTACAGTTTTAGCTTTTGTTTTATTCTATTTCTTTACCTTTATGCAATTTAATCCTAAAGATCAAGCAAAAGCTTTAAGAAATGGTGGTTGCTATATTTTAAATGTACGACCGAATTTGCCATCACAAAAATATATTAGAAAAGTTTTGTGGATAATCACTTTTCCGGGTGCTTTATTAACGGCATTTCAGTTAACTTTAGGCTTAATGGGTATGCAATTGCTTCATCAATATGCTGGCTTTGCAATTATACCGATGAATGTGGTGATGTTAATAATGTTTATGAACGGTATAAAAGATCAAATCGCAATTCTATTATTTCCTCATAAATATTATAAGTTACAGAAAGAAGAATAATTATGGAGTATTTTGTTCCGGCTTGGCACGGACAATTAATCGATTGGGCTTTTAATGTCCCACGAATTGAAATCTATGATGAGATTTCTAATATGAGACTTCTACGTAAAGGGGATCGAAAAATAGGTTTAGTTTTAACTGATTATCAGCCGCAATATCTAACTAAATTGAATCAAATTGCATTTTATCCAGATGAACTTTTTTCTGTTTTTGACTATTTGCAAGATGTAAATACTCATGAAAGCCAAACTGTTGATTATTTAGATTTGAACTGGCCGCAAAATATTCGCTTTGATTTTACTCCATTCAAAATAATGGCCTCAGTCAATAATCAACTTTATGCAAATATAATTTTTGATTTCAATGGTAAGATATTAAACGTTGAATATTTTGATGAAAATGGGCAAATAACCAAGAAGTTGATTTTTGACACAAGGGGATTTATTTCCTCGGTAATAATTGGTGATGAAGAAATATATTATGACCCAATGGGACATTGGCGTTTTAAACATAATATTAAGACCGATGCTGTAAAAATAAACCCTATTTTTCATTTTACTAATAAACAAGAATATGCACATTTAAATGAATTAGTAACTGAAGTAATGGAAAATCAATTTTTAAATAAAGTTACTGATGATGATCATTTAATTGTCACTTTAGATGATCAAGCTACGGTTAATCTTGATGTATACAAATCATATCGGACAATTTTTGCGTTAAACCAGTATTATCCTTACAAAGGTGATCTTTCAAAAATTGATGATCATTATTTAATAGTGGATAACCGTGAAATTGCGTTAAAAATTGATCCATCTGTATCATATATTGTAATTCCTACTTTTCAGGCAGAATTTAAATTGGGGCATAGTCAGCAATTAAGAAAGCAAATCGTGGGGGTTTTTATTGAGCATACTGACTATGAAGACCTAAAACAAATTGTCTTTAATTTATATCCTCATTTGCTCAATCATGCGACTAGAGAAGAAATATCTTTTCTGTACTATGACAATAAAAAAGAAAATGAAATCAACCAGGTTTTAGCTGAGTTAAAGAAAGCTCATCCAAATGAATTTGAACTTAATCGTCCACAAAAAGATAAAGTAGAAAATCAATTTGAAGATGAAAATAAGTTACCTAACTTAATAATCAAAAGTCAAAGATTATCAAGTATTGCAGATGCAATAAAGATTCTGGATAAAATTCGGCTGCTAATCAGTTGGAATAGTAATGATCCATTTATTCAGACAGCTGCCGTTAGTGTGGGGATTCCGCAATTGCAAAACTTTGAAACTCTGCAGCTGATCAATCATAAAAACGGCCTAATTTGTAAGGATATGTCTGAGTTGGCAGCAGGTACGAATTATTATCTTGATGATTTAGGTAATTGGAATCAAGCTTTAATGTTTAACGTTCAGTTGATGAATGCTTATTCAGCAGAAAGCATGTTAAAGAAGTGGCAAACGGTTTTGAGTGATAAGAAAGTGTTATAAAGATGGATGTTTTGCAAATAGGTCCTGAAAATTGGGCAGATAAATACACTATTCCTTCAGAAATTGCGTGGCATTATAACTCTTTTGCGACAGAGTCCCAAAAAAGCAATCCTTCTTTGAATGAATATTCTGTTGTTATCATCACTGGTAAAAATGACATGAAAGATGAAGATTGGAAAAAACTGCAGTGGGTAGTTGCTCCATATACTGTTTTATATTTTCCTTGGATAAAAGATCAATTGTCGAATGCGGCTAAGCAATTTCTGATTTTGCAGGCGGCTAAAAAAATTGAGCTTGCGCCACAAGAATTAATTGATAATTTACTTAGTCATTTCTTTGATGGTCAATCGGGAATTAGATATGCGCCGACGCAGCTGATGATTACAAATAAGGCAATTAATGAGTTTGAATATCTGGATTCTGGTCACTTAAAAATTATTTTGGATACAAAAGATGAGTGGGTCAATGTTGGTACATATAAGCATAACTTTTATATTGATCCTAATCGGATATTTAAAATTTGGCTTTCACTCAGAACCTTAAATATCAAGATTCGTTTGCGTATTTATCCTGCTTTGACTGATGGAGATGGTAAAGTTACTGATTTTGAAATCTTAAATATTGATCCTAAGCAATCTAAAGAGTATATGTTAAAACTTGCGGCGGACAAGAATATTCGGACGGCTTGTGTCAATGTTGAGGCTAAAGGTAATGGCGCCTTTATTTTAGGTGTTTTGCACTGGCGCTGGAGCCGTGGTGGCAACGGCAGCTTTATCCCAGGTGGCAAACGAATTGTTGATCAAATTAATCATGATGATATTGCTTATTATTTAAATCCTGGTGACTTGAAGCCGCCGCTTAATGTATATTTTTCAGGTGCTCGTGCTCTGGAAGGCTTTGAAGCTTATCCACTGTTTAGAAAAATGCATGCACCATCGTTATTATTTACTGATATGCGGTTAAATGTAGGTGAATTCTATGATGATGCAAGTCAAAGCCTAGGAAAGAAAATTAAAGAAGTAATTAATGAATCTTTGAAAAAATTAGGCTTTACTAAAGATCAGTTATTAATGAATGGTATCTCAATGGGGACTTATCCTGCACTTAAATATGGTGCGCAGCTGCAAGCCCATGCTATTGTGGTCGCAAAATTAATTACTAATTTAGGCTATGTTGCCACTAGACAAAGACTTGAGCGGCCTGATGAATTTGACACTATTTTTGATATTGACAATCAATTTATCAATTCTTTAAACGAAAAGCAGCTAAAAGAATTAGATCGTAATTTTTGGCTTCAATTTGAAAAGAATGATTTGAGCCAGACTAAGTTGTTTATTGGTTACATGGAAAATGATGATTATGATAATCAAGCAGTAAAGAAATTAAAGCAAAGCAAGGCAATCCAATCAGCCAAGCAAATCATTTATAAAGGTTACCCAGGTCGACATAATGATAATCCTGCGGTAATCAATTGGTTTATTGAACGAGTTCATCAGATTATGAGAACAGATTTTGGTAGGGATATCTAAGATGGAACAAGTTATTAACCAAATTTATTGGGAATCAGTTGCTAATACTTATATGTATGGCACTAGATTAAAAGTACATGCAGATAAATCGGTAGAATTTGAAAATAATATGATGGCACCGGGGAAAGAAATTGTTAGTTGGCATTCGACTACTAATTATCAAAGCACCAAAAGGGTACCAGATTTGCCCTTTTTAGTTAACGGCAATGAATATCAGATTTTTATTAAAGCGGATGCTATACCAGAAAAAACATGTGTAAATCGGCTAACTTTTTTTGATGCACAAAAAGATGAGATTAAACGTCTAGAATTTACCAATACACGCTACACTTTTACTTTTCCAAAAGATGCTGTGTCATATACTTTTTCAATTGTGAATGCAGGCTGTAAAAAGATTAATTTTGAGCGAATTCAAATTGCTGATCAAGATTTACCCTTAAAAATCTTGGATGATATTTATTTTAATGATGTGATAAATCCTGAAAGTGATCGTACGCTTAATTTGATTTTAGTGATGGACAATATTCATGCTAGAAAAATTTGGTCTAAATTAAAAGTTTATGCTGGTACACTCCCTTGGGTTGTCGTCAATATTAGTTGGCAAGGATGCCAAAAAGCAGGAACAGTGATTAAGGATTGGTTAGCTTCGCATAAAATTACTAATTTTAGATTAATTAGTACAAATACTAAGTTAAACAGTTTGATTCCAGATATTTTTATCAATCATTTTAACGTTGAATATTATGAAAATAATGCTATTAGAAGCAACAATGTTTTAATGCAAAAAGATTTAACTTGGTATTCAGAGAGTGTTTGCGATCCAGATTGGCTCGCAATTTCTAAATTCCTACACAAAGAATGTGAGGGGATCAAGTAATGTCTCTAAATAAAATGCAGATTCATCGATTAGTAAGAAAAATTAATAAGTTAGCGCCTAAAATGAGACAAATGACTGATGAAGAATTACAGGCGCAGACAGAAATATTTCGTAAAAAATTAAAAGCAGGTATGAAGGAAAAAGATATTTTACCTGAAGCATTTGCAACCGTGCGAGAAGCTGATTACCGGGTCTTAGGGATGTTTCCTTATGAAGTGCAAGTAATTGGTGCGCTTATTTTGAACGAAGGCGCGATAGCAGAAATGCGTACTGGTGAAGGTAAGACACTGACAGCCACGATGCCATTGTACTTAAATGCTTTATCCGGCAAAGGTGCGATGCTAGTTACACCTAATGATTATTTGGCTGCCCGTGACGAAGAAAATTTAGCCCCAGTATATAAATGGCTTGGGTTAACCGTTAGCAAAGGCTTTGATGAAAAGCTGAGCCGTGAAGGTAAAAAGGCTGCCCCAGCTGTTAAAAGAAAATGGTACGCTTCTGATATTGTATATACCACAGCTAGTTCACTAGCATTTGATTATTTATTTGACAACTTAGCCACCAGCAAAGAAGGACAATATTTGCGGCCATATAATTATGTCATTGTTGATGAAGTAGATGAAGTATTGCTTGATGAAGCGGAATCACCCTTCGTTATTTCTAGTCGACCTAAGTTACAATCTAATTTGTATGATTTGACTGATCGCTTTGTGGAATTGCTTAAAGAAGAAAGAGATTATCAAATTAAAAAAGATTTGCAGTTTTTTTGGTTAACATATCACGGTATCAAATTTGCGGAAAGCTACTTTAGAATAAGCAATTTATTCAGTGAAAAAAACCGGGAATTATATCGTCATATTATCTTGGCGATGCAGGCGCATTTATTTATGCGAAAAGACCATGAATATATGGTCGTTCAAGGCAAGGTAGTCTTACTGGATGAAAAAGATGGACGGCTAAAGGAAGGTGTCCAAGTTGGTACTGGTTTACACCAGGCTATTGAGGCTAAGGAGCATGTTAAGCAGACTGCAGTTCAAAAAGTTGCGGCTTCGATCACTTTCCCGAGTTTATTTTCTTTGTTTAAAAAAGTCTCAGGAATGAGCGGGACGGTTAAGGGCGATCAGAATGAATTTTTGAAAACCTATAACTTAAAAGTCTACCAAGTTCCAACGAGAAAAAAGGTAATCAGAAAAGATTATCCTGCTAAAATCTATTTAACTACTTCAGATAAACTGATGGCGGCTATTCATGAAGTAATTAAGCTTCATAATGAGGGGCGGCCAGTATTAATCGTTGCCGGTTCGGTAGAAAACTCTGAAATTATTTCTGAATTGCTATTGAATGATGGAATTGCACATAACGTTTTAAATGCTTTCAACATTGTCAGAGAAGCAGAAATTGTTAAAAATGCTGGACAAGCTGGCGCAGTAACGGTTGCTACTAATATGGCTGGTCGTGGTACTGACATCAAGTTGGGGCCAGGCGCTAAAGAAAAAGGCGGCCTAGCTGTTATTGGCACAGAGATGCTTTCCAGTAGAGTTAAAGCCCAGCTATCAGGTCGTGCTGGCCGTCAAGGTGATCCTGGTACTAGTCAGTTTTATATTTCACTAGAAGATAAGTATATTTCTCATGCAAGTACAGGTAGATTAAAGAAATATTATCGTAAGTTAATGCGTCAGAAACAAAAGGGTGCTGATATCGTGCAATTAAATGGATTGCCACTAAAAATTGGTTTAAAGATGTTACGCGAAAGAGTCGAAGTAAAGGGCGTAATGTCTAGAATGCAAACTAATAAATACGAAGTTGTTTTAAGAATGCAGCGGGATTATTTTTATCAGCAACGTAGCAAAATTATAAATTTGGATGACCTACAAGCTAAGATTGATCAATATCTTAAAGCGGGGATTGATAATTATCTAGCACCGAGAAAAAAGTGGACGCAAGCCGA
Source organism: uncultured Lactobacillus sp. (assembly GCA_945980025.1). Taxonomy (GTDB): domain Bacteria; phylum Bacillota; class Bacilli; order Lactobacillales; family Lactobacillaceae; genus Lactobacillus. The sequence goes on along the minus strand of CAMFQH010000041.1, from coordinate 3,813 downwards.
ACTGCGTTACTTGATCAATGAGCATTTTAGCTACGATTATATTGAAAATATACCTACAATTTCTTCTAAAAAAGAACTTAGCAAGTTTTTATATAGGTTAAGTAAACAGATATTACAGAGCAAGGCAGAAGTTTTAATTAATCGAGAGCAACTTAATGAATTTTATCGTCAGGTAATTTTGTCAGCGATGGATTCTTGTTGGGTGGATCAAATGGATTACTTGTCTAATTTGAAGCTGTATGTTGATAAGTGGAATTTAGCTGGCTATGAAGCAGATTATGTTTACCAGCAAAGAGCATACAATGCCTTTAAAGAGATGCAGAAAAAGATTCAAAATTTGATTGTCGATAAATTACTGTTGAGTCCGATTCATTTAACCAAACAGAATCAATTGGTCGTAGTTTTTAATTAAAAATGGGGATTAAAGATGACAGTTTATAGTGTTAATTTAGGCCTAGGATGGGCCAGTAGTGGTGTTGAGTACGCTCAAAAGTATCGGGCGGAAAGTTTTAGAAAAAAGGGAATACCAGCCAAATTTATCTTCTCAGATCTAATTTTAGGTAACAATATTGAGGACTTAACTAAAAATATGGGCTTTGAAGATGATCAGATAATTTGGTTATACAATTTTTTTACTGATGTAAAAATTGCTCCATCTGATTTTCCACTGACAAAATTATTGCAAGACTTATCACTCGATCAACGAAAAGTTGCGGGAATCGATCAGGTCAGCAGCAATGAAGTTGCTTATAATTTACCCCAAGAACATTTAAGTCTCAGAATTAGATTCCATGATTCCAAAAAGAAGACCATCGATCAGGTAACTTATCTTAATGACAATAAAATGAGCAAGCGCGATTTTTACTCTTATACCAAATATGCGAGTGAGTATTATGCAGCTGATGGACAAGTGAGCCTTAGAGAATTCTACAATGAAGACGGTAGTATTGCTTACATTGAACACTTGGATGGTGATAAAGAAACTTTTGAGTTTCCAAATAAGCAAATCTTTTATTCTAAAAATGATTTATATCGCAAAATGATTAAGGACTTGCATTTTACGACACATGATTTGATTTTAATGGATCGTGAAGATGAACAAGATAATTTAACCAATGGACAAATTATTTTTGAAAATCATGGTCCAGCAAAAATCGTCGTGATTATTCACGCTGACCACTACGATAAACACTACACAAATAAACACCATATTTTGTGGAACAACTTTTATGAGTATCAATTTATGCATACAGATGAAGTTGCTAGTTTTGTAACGGCAACCGAAGTGCAAAAGAACATTTTTCAACAGCAAGAAGAAGAATATTATCACGTTAAACCAAGAATAGATTGTATTCCGGTGGGATGTTTGCAAAAATTAACCAAGCCGGAGAAGGCAAGAAAATCTTGTTCTTTAATTACGGCCTCAAGATTAGCCAGTGAAAAGCATGTGGACTGGATAATTAAAGCAGTAATTGAAGCTAAAAAAGAAGTGCCGGAACTTAATTTAGATATTTATGGTGAAGGTGGCAAGCGTGATTCGCTGCAAAAAATAATTACTGAAGCTAAGGCAGAAGATTACGTTCGTCTGATGGGACAAAAAGATTTAGACGAAGTTTATCGGAATTACGCTGCTTATATTGCTGCCTCTACAAGTGAAGGATTTGGCTTAAGTTTACTTGAAGCCGTTGGAAGTGGACTGCCAATGATTGGGTATGATGTGCCATATGGGAATCCTACTTTTATTGACAATGGTAAAAACGGTTACTTATTATCCTATAATGAAGAGTGGAGTGAAGAAAAAAAGATTTCCAAATTAAAAGATGCAATTGTGGCAATGTTTACTAAAGCTGACTTAGGACAATTTGAACAACATTCTTATGAGATAGCAGAATCATATTTACTAGATAATATTGCTAATAAATGGCAAAAATTGGTAGGGGACTTAATTAATGATTAACTTAATAGAGCGATTAGATGTACCATCAACGGATTTTATTAGATCACAAAAAATTGTTGGGATGAAAATTCCTACGGTAGTGATCCACGATGATGGTTTTTTGCCTTCAGAGCTTGATTCGCCAATTAAATACTATTGTGGTTTTACCAAAAAAGGACAGCCTCTTTATTTTGATAAGTTGCCTTTGCCCAAGTTTTGGCGGCTTGCAGCTACAGGATCAAAAGCAGAAGTTTTTGATCTTGATCGAAAAAGAGCAGAAATTTTTTATAAAAAGAATGATAATTCTCGTTTAATTAAAGAAGTACATTGGCTAAATAATGAGGGAAAGATTAGTTGGATTGATCATTATAATTCTGATGGCTTGCGCTATGCCCAAACTTTTTATAATAAACAGCAGCCTATTTTACGTAAATATTATGATGCCGCTGGCAAGGTTGTGATTGAAAACAATATGGCAGTCGGTGATTTTTATTTAAAATATAAAGGGATTAAGCGTCACTTCAAAAATTTAATAGATTTCATCATTTACTATTTGAAAGATTACGGTTATCAATTAGATCATATTTTTTACAATACTTTAAATGAGTCTTTGAGTGTTAGCTTGAATTTGAATGAGCCTGGAATTGATACGCTGTTTTGGCATGAAGCAGGTAATCATGAATTACCTGAAAATATGACCTATTTGATGAATGTTAAAACTAGGACTAAGCACATTGTTTATCAGAGATATGATGAGTGGCTGAAAAATAAAAAGATTATTCCTAGTGATACAGGAAATATTGATTTTCAATATACGGGGATGGTTTATCCACATCCGCGCAGTAATAAGATGCGACCGAAGGCGTTAATTTTTACTAATTCAGATCAAATTGAAAAATTGAAAGAATTGGTGACGGGGATGCCACAAATTCACTTTACTATTGCAGCGATTACGGAAATGTCAGATAAATTACTGTCCTTTGATAAATACTCTAACGTAACGCTATATCCTACGGTAAAACCTAAGCGGATCAAAGCTTTGATTAAAGAGAATGACTTTTATTTCGACATTAATTATGGCAATGAAATCTTATCTGCAGTACGAGCAGCCTTCGAACAAAATATGTTAATTATTGGTTTTAAGGACACGCTACATAATCCACAATTTATTGCACCAGAGAATGTATTTGAAGCAGATCAAATTGAGCAAATTAAAGACTTAGTTGATCGTGCTTTATCAAATGTAAGTCGCATGAAGACCTATATTGATCGACAACGAAAAAGTGCTAGTGATATTGCAGTTAATGTGTTTGAGCAGAGAATGAAGGAATTGCAAAATGAAAGCGTCTAATAACAAAAATGAAACTATGGTTGAAAAGCATGCTTTAGATAGGTTGAATAAAGTAGAAGAGGATCGCCAAAGTGTGTATAAAAAGAAAAATAATGGGCTTAATTTTAATAAAATTGTGATGTTTATTGTTTTTGCACTTGTTTTAGCGATTACTATTTTTTCGATGCTAAAATAATAACAAATTATTATTGGATAAAGCTTGACAAAATAATAATAATGGATCTAGCATGAATAACATATAGGGTAATAGTGTTTTGTAACCTTTAGAAAGTGTGCATAGTGTGACAAAAAGTAACAGAAAGAATAACAAAAATAAGGACTTAAAGACTTCAAAAAATGAATATTTTGATCCCGATTCTTTGAAAGAAAACAAGGATGCTGAGGATTACTTAAAAGGACTTGCGGCTTTAACAACAGTATTTGGAGTAGGGGCTGCTGGATTAGCTTTTACACCAACTAAAGTTCACGCTGCAGAAAGTACGGTGGACGTTAAGTCTCAAGTAGTAGGTTCAGTTTCACAAGCAAA
>CAMFQH010000040.1:0-10841 GCA_945980025.1 uncultured Lactobacillus sp. | reverse complement strand
TTATTAGAGACTTTAATAAAAAACATCAAAAATAAGATTGATAAATTTCTACTTGAAACTACTATTCTTAGTTGATATCTTTTGATATAATTTTATGAGTAGAAAACAAATGTTTTGTTTAAAATCTTCATTTAACTCGTGAGAAATGTAAATATAGCAAACAATGGCTTAAAGTCTTCACGACGTCAATTTTTTATCTAACTCAAGAGAATTACAAATAAATATATTTACAATAAAAAAGGCGATTCCTTAGTGGAAATCGTCCTTTTTTGCGTATACTGAATGACATGAATTAGAAATGCTAATATTCTTTGGAGGTCATTTTAGGGTTTTTAGAAAATCTTGAGTTACCTTCGAGAACGCTGAGATTGATGAATCTGAATCACTGAATTTATTAGTATTTTTTATATTAATTATCATACATATCAGTTGAATGTGTGTTCTAATTTTGAAAACTGAATTATTTGGAAAACATGTATGAGCAATTTGTACTAATTTATCAATGATGTTGATATTGCCATAGATTACTTCTTTTATAAGGCCAGGCTGGTGGGAAAGTGCAGAGTGTAGACACCAGTATGGATCATATGTTAATGAAGTAGTCCTATGAAGTTCAATCTCGTTTAACAAATCTTTTTCCGCAACGTTTTGTATTTTGCGAACAAATAGAATATCGCCATTTTTTGATACTAGTGCTCGTAAGTTACGTTTGTATTTATCGCAAAAGAGTAGCGTATGTCTGAAGGCCGGATCGGCCAAAGTCAAAATGTCATCTGGATCAGGCTCATGTTTTAAGCCAATTAAGCTATTTCTATCTTTTATCAAGGCTGATTGCAATCCATTGATTAGACTCTTTTCCAGGTCATTTAGCAGCTCATTTTTATCGGAATAATATCTAAAAAATGTTCGATAGGTAATGCCAGCTTTGTTATAAATATCTTTATTTTCAAGTTCTCTAAAAGGCTTTGCCTCCAGGCAGTCTATTAGCCCAGCCACAATCCTTTCTTGTGTATTATGTTGTCTTAAATCCATATCTTCTATAATTCTTTATTATAAGTAACGCTTATTATTTAATAAACATATTATCACAAATAAAGTGAAAGCGACTTCTATATGCAAATTAAACGTAAACTATAATCGATTTTTTAGAATGACAGATATTTGTGATGTTAGATTTGAGGGCATATTTCAATAAATTATTTTTTAAACTAATGTCTTAGTTAGAGTCACGTGCTATATTTAAGGTGTCATAAGAGTAAAAGTATCGAGGTATATTATGGAAATTTTATTAGATACTGCAAATATTGCTGCAATTAAGAAATATGTTGATGTAATTAACTTGGCTGGTATAACTACTAACCCAACTATCGTTAAAAAAGAGGGAAAAATAGACTTCTTTAATCATATGAAAGAAATTCGTCAAATTATTGGACCAGATGCTAAACTTCATGTTCAAGCTGTTGGCAAGACCAGAGATGAATTCATTCAAGATGCTTATACTATCTGGGATAAAATTGATAAAGATATCTATGTTAAGATTCCTGCTACGGAAGAAGGATTAGCAGCAATTAAAACTTTAAAGAATGAAGGTAAAAGAATTACAGCGACTGGTGTATACACAGAATTTCAAGCATATATGGCAATGGCTTGTGGAGCTGATTATATTGCACCTTACTACAATAGAATGCGTAATATGAATATTGATGCTGTTGCATTTATTAGAAACGTGGCCAACCAAATTGAACGTGATCATAGTAATAGTAAAATTTTGGCAGCAAGTTTCCATAATGTAGAAGAAGTGAATAACGCTATTAGAAATGGCGCACAAGCAGTTACTATGGGCCCAGATGTAATGGCCGATGGCTTAGGGATGCCTGCAATTGAGAAAGCTGTTGACGATTTCAAGAGTGATTGGGAATCAGTATATGGTAAAGGTAGTTCAATTACAGTATTAGCATCACAAGAAGATCTGAAATAATAAGCATTTCTTAGATGTGATTGTAGAAAAAGGCTAGATTTCGACAAAAAGTTGAAATCTAGCCTTTATTAATTAGTGTTTATCAATCTCTACCATGAAGTAGTTTAAATCACCACGATAACTAGCAATAGAGTATTCTAATGCTCTGTGATCTTTAGTAAAACCGATGGTATGAAAATAAAATATTGGTGCTTTAATATCAGTCTCTAATAGTTGGGCTTCTTCTTCCGTTGCAGGATGAACTTCAATTTTTCGACTTACATGGGTAATTTCAAGCCCAGCTTTGGCTAATTCTGAATACAAAGAATGATGAGTAAAGTCGATTTTTTGTAAGTCTGGTAATTGTGCAATTGGTAGATAAGTTACTACGAAAACAACAGGCTTATTATCAGCAGAACGTAACCGAACTAATTTATATACTTCAGTATTAGGTTTAATAGTTAATGCCTCGGCAACTTCATCACTTGCTTTTTCTGTACTAAAATTCAGCACTTGAGTTTTTGCAACAAGGCCATTATTTTGAATTTCGGTATTGTAGCTTTCGATTACATGGGTAAATTGTTGTTTAATTTTTGTCTGAGTAACAATCGTTCCACGTTTTTTTCTTCGTTCTAAGTATCCTGCTTGTACTAAATTACGAATTGCATGACGTACAGTTGGGCGACTAACATTTAGTTGCTCTGCTAAGTCAACTTCTTTTGGAATCAACTGTCCCTCTTGATAATCTCCATTTTTAATACGTTGTAATAGTAAATTTTGAATTTCTAGATATTTAGGAGAGGGCAAAAACAATCACCTTTCTTAATTAATATTCAGTCTTGATATCGATAGATGTAACTCCATCATCTTTCATTCTTTGTTTAAGTGCTTCAATAATTTTAACACCAGCACTGCAGCCAATTCTAGTTGCTCCAGCTCTAACCATGGCTAAAAAGTCATCTGAATTTCTAATACCACCAGCAGCCTTAACTTGAACAGTATCACCAACCACAGACTTCATTAGCTTTACATCTTCGACTTTGGCTCCACTAGTGCCAAAACCAGTTGACGTTTTAATAAAATCAGGTTTTACTTCTTTGGCAATTTCAGCCATTTTCTTGATTTCATCTTTAGTTAAATAGCAATTTTCGAAAATAACTTTGCAAGGAATATGGTGTTCATGGCAAACATCGACCATTTGAGTCATTTCATCTTTAATGTAGTCGTAATTCTTGGCCTTTAATTCAGTAATGTTAATTACGTAGTCAATTTCATTTGCTCCATTTTTAATAGCGTCTTTAGTGTCGAAGACCTTTGAAGCAATTGATTGTTGACCAAGAGGGAAGGCAATAGCTGCACCAGTATCAATGTCTGTTCCCGCCAATTGTTTAGAGCAGAAAGCTGATTGAACTTGATTGATGGCTACCATTTTGAAGTGATACTTTTTTGCTTCATCACACAATTTCTTCATATCCGCATGGGTTGCATCAGCGTGTAAATTAGTATGGTCAATTAAGCGTGCAAAATCATCAAGTGTGTATTTCATAGTTTTTCTTCTTTCATAATATGTAATGACATAATGTTTACACCTATATAGTAATCCAACGAAAAATATTTATCAATATGTAATAACATAAAAAAGGATTCCATTAAAAATGACATCCTTTTACTGAATTCGCTTATTAATATTAAGTTGAATGTTGAAGAGCTGTGAAGCTAAATCTCCATTGTTCAATGCTGTTTCAATCTGATAGTCTAGGCGTGCTAGGACTGTATAATAATTTTTGAATTTTGGCTCGACAGTCTCATCTTTTAAAATAGCATCTAATTGAGTTGTAGAAATACTGTCTTTAAATGACTCATCACGAGCTAAAATTCTAGCAGTTTCTTTGGTCTTGATAACACTAGGCATAACTGAGCATCCCCAATGATTTTGCATTAGTTTTTGCTGAACCTGCTTATCACTACATACTAATTTAATGAACTTCCATGCAATTTCAGTTTTTCTACTTTGACTTGAGATTGCAAAACAGGTAGTTGAAGCTGGAGTAGACTTTTTTCCAGGCATCTTTAGGGTTTTAATTGCAAAATTACTATTTTGGGTTACATAGTAAGGGTAGGAAGTATGGGTTCTATATTGAGCAAAATTTAGCGGCATAAAAGCAACGCTACCTTGGTCAAACATGTTACTAGTAACATTATGCAATTGAGAATCATTATTTAAATCTTCAATTAAATTAAAGCCGGCTCTTACTTTAGGTGTTTCTAGATCTAAAGCATGATTATCACCCTCAAATAATTTACTTCCATAAGCTAATTGTGCATCATACCAGTTATAGTTGGACGTGATACCATATTGATTTTTCTTTATACTAATTTGATGACATAAATTCCTAAAGTAATTTACATTTTGAACTTTATTAAGATCAGTTAGACCATTTTGTTTTAGAAGTTTTTGATTTGCCAATAAAATAGTAGGATTGGTTTCATATGGTAGAGCATATTGTTTATTGTTGTATTGTCCAGCAGCCAGAGCACCACTATAAAATTTATGTCCAATATTTTCACGTTTAACATAATTAGTTATGTTTTTAAAAGCACCTTCACTAGCAAAAACATTGAAATTTTCTTGTGGAATGATCATTACATCAGGTGCTTGTCCATTAACGATTTTTTCACTTAACCAGTTGATGTAGTCGCTTTTTAGAATACCACTTTCATAAGCAACTTTTACATTGGGATAATCCTTTTTAAACTTTTTTGTGATGTAGTTAATCATACGGTATTGACGACTATTTGGTACATCCCAACTGCTTCCTGTGTAAATACCTATAGTTAACGTAGGATGCAGACTGTCATAGATTGATTTACTCAATCCAACCAAAAGAATAATTAGTAAAATTAGTGAAGGTATCCAATACCCCTTTTTAATCTTCATCTTTTGAACCTAAATCTTTACTTGTAGTACCGGATTGAACAGCCCAGATGGCTAATTGGGTTCGATCACGTAATTGTAACTTGTCGAGAATTTTTGAAATATAGTTACGGACAGTTCCTTCGGAAAGGAAAAGCTTAGCAGCAATTTCCTTGTTAGAAAGTCCAAAACCAACCTGTTGGATTATTAACCATTCACTGTGAGAAAGATTTTGAATTTCTGTTTGATCAACTGAAATTGAATAATTGGTTTGCGCCATTTTTGAAAAGAGTTTAAATACTTTTTCGGTGATATTTGGATTAATCATAGCTCCACCAGCGTAAACTGTGCGAATTGCTTGGAAAATATCTTGTGGTGAACCACCTTTTAACAAATAACCTGAAGCACCATATTTAAGGGCACTAAAGATAAAATCATCATCGTCAAAAGTGGTTAGAATTATTACTTTTACATCTGGATACTTTTCTTTGACATATTTAGTGCAGACAGTTCCATCCATAACGGGCATTCTTACATCCATAAGAATAATGTCAGGTTTATTTTTAGCAATTGATTCTAAAGCTTCTTTGCCATTTTGAACTGTATCTATAACTTCAAAGTCTTCTTGAGTATTTAGAACAATTTTTAATGAATCGCAAATTAATTGCTGATCATCCGCAACTATTATTTTAATCATAGGGAATTAATCCTTTCGTGGAATATTTACGATTATCGTAAAAACGGGACTGGTAATTATCTTCATTGTACCATTGATAATTGCGACTCTTTCTTTCATTTGAGTTAAGCCATATCCGGGCGTCAATTTATTAGTAGTTGAACCATTATTACTAATTTTTATTTGATAATTGTTATTTACAATTTGGCATTTAACATCAATTGCTGATGCATGGCCATGTCTCAAAGCATTAGTAACCGTTTCTTCAATGACTCTAAAAATAACTAATTCTGTAGTCTTCTCAAAGTCAACATTTCCCCATTGATAATTAAAGTTAATTTTTAAATGTGAAATGTCACTATACTCTTGAAGCATTTTTTTAAGAGAAGCCTCTAAAGTGTAATTTTGTAAAGCATCAGGTCTAATCTGATTAAGTGTTTTTCTAATATCAACTAAGCCTTGCTTTACGGCACTTGAAACCTTGGATAGTTGTTTTTTCGCTGCTTCCGGGTCAATATCGATTAATACCATTACAGCATCAATACCTGCGGCAATACCGGTTAGAGCGTGACCAACCGTATCATGAATATCACGAGCAATTCGTTTACGCTCACGATCCTGTGCGATTTTTTCTGAAAGAGCAGCATAGTTTTTAAGTTCTTGGTTACTTTTAGACATTTCAGATAAACGAAGTTGGATTTCGTGTTCTCGGTTTGCAATATGTACGGCATAGCCAATCATAATTGAAATAAATAAAATAAGGTTGAAAGCAGTAAAAACATTATTTAATAAGACTAGGAAAGAGGCTATTTTGGTTGGAATAAATGAAATGTATGTTGTCAGAGCCGGCATTTTGAACACACTGCCAATTATTGAATAGCTTGAAACAGAAAATAGTAAAACAAGTAAACCACCGACAATAGTCCAAAATCTGTAATAAGCATTAGAAGAAATATCGGGAGTAGTCATAAAAAAATCAACGAATACTAGTAAAAACATCCCGTTATAATTCATTCTAACTGCGTAAAATGTACATACTGCAGCTATAAATTCTAGAATTACAAATAAATTGTTAGTCTTTTTAGAAAAATGGTATTGATGTCGAATAGTAATTAAGAAGATTAATGCTAATGAAAAGACAGTACACTGCCAGAAAATAGAAGTGGGTGAAGCGGGGATCCTTTTGAGTCTAGTCAAAAATTGATAAGATAATTGATTTTGATTGATATATTGACTGATAAATAAAATTTGGGTTGCAATGCTTAAAATAGCTGCAAAATTGAGCCATAGCATTAAATTGGATAGTCGATTTAAATTTCTTTGTGTCATTATTGCCACCCTGAAGTGTTGTAATAATTTAAGTTTTTAGTTGTAATTATTTTAACAGGCAAAATGATCTTTTTAGGTACTTTCTTCCCATCGATTAATTTATAAGCTACTTTTGCTGCTAAATTTCCCATTTCTATCGGAAACTGAGCCACTGTTGCTTGAGCACTCTTGTTAACGCCTAGCATTTTCTTCATATCTTTTGAACCATCTATGCTGTAAACTTTTATTTTTCCAGTCTGATGTTCTGTATCAATTGCAGCAAGTGCACCAACAGCAGTCCGATCATTTAAGGCCATAATAGTATCGAATTTATTCCCATTTTGTATGAATTTCTTAACTCGAGGATAGGAATACTCAGACTGACCAAATGTGCTAATTCTTCCCACTATCTGATAATTGTGATTGTGGGATTTTTTTATGGTATCAGTAAAACCATTAATCCGATCGACTGCTGAAAGTGCTGTAGGGTGGGTTAAGAGTAAAATCTTGGCCTCCTTTTTTTTACTCATTAAGGTCTTAGCACATAATTGTCCGGCTTTGTAATTGTCAGATAAGATGGTGCAATCGACTTGTTTAGTTTTAACAGGTGAATCGACAATGACAATTTTAGTGCCTTCTTTATGGGCAGCTGCTATAGCTTTATTGAGCTTGGGAGATTTTCCGTCAACTGGATTAAGAATAATTGCATTAACTTGTTTATTAACAAAAGAGTGAATTTCATCAACTTGCTTGTTTACGCTCAATGCAGGATCGCGACTGTATAAAAGCCCTTTTCGTTCTTCAACATAATTGGCAACCTGCTCATTTAGGAGAGGATAAAATTCATTATTCATTGTCATATAGCTAGAACCTATTTGAACCTTATTATTTGCAACTGATACTGATACATAAATCAGCCAAATAATCAGTGTAAATCCGATTGCTACAGCTGCTTCAATTAATAGTTTATTTATAGTTAACAAATGATGTTTCTTTATTTTCATAATTAATCATCCTTATTTAGGTAGGAAACGTTATTACTAAATAAATATTACGGGAATTTTTTAATTTAGTTAAGAAAGATGTGACATTTGTCATATTTTTAGATGTGAAACCGATTACATTTGACACTATGTAAGTGTTTACAAAAATGATAAATTATCCTTGTAAGTTGAAGAGAGGAGTAAACGATATGAAGTATTTAATCATGGTCTCTCACGGTAGATTTGCCGAAGGCGTTAAAACATCTCTAGAAATGTTTGCTGGGGATGCAAACGATCGAGTATTTGCTTTATGTTTACATAACGGCAAATCAGCTGATGACTTCAAGAAAGAGGTTGAAGAATTTCTTAACCAACATCAGTTTAAAGACGACGATGAATTTGTTGTTTTAGCTGACATTATTGGTGGTAGTCCATTAACTACTTTCTTAAATGTTTTCTCAGAACGTGGTTATTTAGATCGTGCAGTAGTTCTTGGAGGAATGAATTTCACTATGGCATTAACCGCAACTGTATCTTTGGACACAATGGACAAAGAGTCAATTGCAGCTTCTGCATTAAGTGAAGCAAAAACTGCTGTTCAACAATATGAAATCCCATCAGATTCTTCTGATGATGACGATGATGATATTTAATTTATTGGAGGTTTAAAAAATGACTGTATCACTTGTTAGAATTGATGACCGTATGATTCACGGTTTAATTACCACTCGTTGGGCTAAGGAAGTTCCTTGTGACGGTATTATCGCCGTTAATGACAAGGCACATAACAATTCAGTTTTAAGAGAAGCTTATAAATCAGCTGCTGAAGGTCAAGGTAAGAAATGCTTTGTTTGGACCATGGATCACTTCAATAAAGTTAAGGATAAAGTTTTAGCTTCAAACACTCGTTACTTTTTGATTACTAAGAACCCACTTGATATGAAGACCATCTTGGTTGACTGGGGGTTTGTTCCTAGTGATGTTAAGGAAGTTGTTGTTGGACCAGGTAACGATCGTCCAGGTGCTATTAGGCTTGGCGATAACCAATCATTTACTCAAGAAGAAGGCGATGCCTTTGAAGCTATGGCTAAGAAAGGTTACAAGATTCACTTTGCATTACTTCCAGATAAGCAAATTGGTTACTGGGACAAGTACAAGGGTAAGTTCGGCTATTAATTGTTAGCTTTTGAGTAAATAAAAAAGAGGGAATAAAAATGACAATTAGTTGGTTTCAAGCCTGTCTTTTAGGGCTGTTCGCATGTTTATGTTCTAACTCGTGTATGGCTGGTCAAGCCGTTGGTAACTATACCATTGGTCGTCCATTAGTCGGTGGTCTTATTTGTGGTTTGATCTTAGGTAACGTTCCATTGGGTATCGCTTGTGGTGCTGCAACACAACTTGTTTACATCGCTTTAGTTACCCCAGGTGGTACTGTTGCTGCCGATGTTCGTGCTATTTCTTACATTGGTATCCCATTAGCAATGGTTGCTATTAGTTCACGTGGTTTAAACCCATTCAGCGGTGATGCTGCTAACTTGGCTAAATCACTTGGTACTTTGGTAGGTACTGTTGGTTCAGTATTGTTCTACGCTGTTGCCTTTATGAACTTAATTTGGCAAGCATTTGGTTGGAAGGATATTGAAAATAATAAATTAAATAGACTTTATGGCGTTAACTTCGGTTGGCCATGGGTTTCACACCTTTGCTTTTCATTTATTCCAACAGTAATTATGACCCACTTTGGTGCACAAGCCGTTACTGCACTTCGTAACGCCTTACCAATGGACGGTATTCCAATGAAGACCTTGTTCACTGTTGGTGCTATGCTTCCATGTGTTGGTATTGCTATTTTGCTTCGTCAAATTGTTAACACTAATGTTGACTTCATTCCATTCTTAGTTGGTTTCACTTTGGCTGCTTCACTTCATTTGAACTTAGTTTCAATCACTGTTATTTCATTATTGTTCGCAATGATCTTCTATGAAATCGAAATGTTTAGTGCTAAGAACAGTGGTAATGGTGGCGCTGCTACAGCAACTGCTTCCAACGACGATGATGAAGAAGAGGAGGACATCTAAAAATGGCTGAAAACGAAAAGAAAATTAGCAAAAAGACATTAAATAAGTCTTTTAACTTATGGTTCTGGGGTGCATTAACTTGTTTCTCACAAGAACATATGCAGACCTTTGGTTATTTGTCATCAATGCTTCCAATTATTAAGGAATTGTATCCTGATAAGAAGGAACAACAAGAAAAAATTCATGCATACACTGCATTCTTTAACACTAACCCAATGTTAGGTTCAGTTATTATTGGTACTACTGCTTCAATGGAAGAAGCTCGTGCTAATGGTAAAGGTATTGATGGCGAAACTATTAACGACATGCGTGCTGGTTTGATGGGTCCTATCGCTGGTATCGGTGACTCATTAATCGATGGTACCTTGATTCCTATCTTACTTGGACTCGCATTAGGTATGTCACAAAATGGTTCACCAGTGGGTGCTATCTTCTACATCATTGTTTGGGATCTTATTGCTTACTTTGGTCAAAGATTCCTTTACTTCCGTGGTTATAAATTGGGTGACAAGGCTGTTTCTATCCTTGTTGGTAAGCAAGGTAAAGCCATTCGTCACGCTATCTCAATCATTGGTGGTATGGTTGTTGGTGGTGTTCTTGCAAGTTGGGTAAACGTAACTACATCACTTCAATTAAAAGACTCAACTGGTAAAGTATTCTTGAACTTGCAAAAGCAGTTAGACAGTATTTATCCTGGACTTTTGACTGTAATTGTAACTTTACTTTGCTGGTGGTTAATGGCTAAGAAACATGTTTCAGCTATTTGGACCATGATTATTTTAATCGGAGTTGCCCTTGTTGGTGTATTGGTTGGCTTCTTCAACCCAGGTTTGAAGTACTAATTAAAAGGAGATTATTCAGATGACAATTGAAGAGATGCAAAAAGGCTATCAAAATGAAGTTGCTTATCAAAAACATATGCTTC
>CAMFQH010000039.1:0-11021 GCA_945980025.1 uncultured Lactobacillus sp. | reverse complement strand
ATAATCAACCCTACTTTTTTGAAAACCAATTTAAAGCTTTACTACTTTTACTTACCAAACCAAAAAATAAATACAAACAAACGGCCATTCTATTTAAAATAGAATGGCCGTTTGTTTGTATTTAATGCGGTGGTGTGTCCCCCACTCCACCGCATTAAATTCGCTTAACAGTCGTTTCTGTTACAACAATAGCAGGCAACTAGTGACATCATATTTAAGGCAGTATCTAAATTAGCTTGAGGTAGTGTCTTTTTTTGCCACCTCATTTTTTCGAATCCCCCACCCTTGGATTAATTCTTCTTCGGTTTCTTTTTCTATTTCCTCCACTGTCCGAATTGTTTGTCCCTTATCATCTACATCAGGGACTGTTTGATTTTCTTTCTTCGCGTTTCTGAATAAGTTCAATTCAAATTGTACGCTATTAAATAAGTCTACTTTGTCTTCTTGAGAGAGATTTTGTTTGATGTATTCATTAAGTGCTTCACGTAATAGTTCATCACGAGAAAAATTGGTGGCATATTTTTCTACCAGAATACGTGACGTAGCATTTAGCAATGGCGAAAGCTTGATGGGTGTTTTTACTGCATAGACGCGATCAAACTTTCGAACAGGTGCACCCACTAACCGTTTCTTTCCTTGGGATAGAGCAGAAGGTCGTTTTTTTTGAACGTCTTTAGCAGAGGATTTTTTAGTAACCTGTGTTGCTTCTTCTGTTACCGGGATTGATTTCGGTTTTTCCGTAGTATCTGCCAACCGTTTCTTTTCCTCTGCATCTTTTTTCATTTTTTCCAGACCTTTATTTCGTCCAAAAATGCCCAAATCTTTTATATCTGCCATCTACAATCACTCTCCAAACCAAGATTCATGTTCTTCAAGTTCTTCATAAATTCGAATAAATAATTCATGGGCTTTTTTATCCCACTGCTTGAGGTCACCTTTAACTGTCTTTTCTGTGGTAATGCCAGACCCATCATAGCGTTTTAAGCGAGCATTTTTTAAGACAACATTTTTAATCAAGTGTTCCCTATAGATTTCTTTTGCTTGCTCATACATTTCTTTATCCACTGAATCACTTGATTCCAGCATAAATGGTATGACGCCTGCCACGTATAAACTGGTGTCAAATTGCGTAGTAAAGAAATCCATGTATTCCAAATATTGCATGGCATTTCGCATTGATTTGACTTGTGTCTGAAGCACCACGATTGCCCAATCAGCGATATACATAGCGGATTTGCTATAAACAGAGATAGATGGTGGAACATCGATATAAATTAAATCGAATTGATCAAATAAGGGCTCCAGGCGACTCCGCATATGTTGAAAAATAGCCAAAGAATCCTCAAACTTCGATTTACTCCAATCGTCATAAAGTTCAAAAGACATATCAGCGGGTAGAATATACAAGTTATTTACAACTTGATAGATAGCATCAGTCGGATCTGTATAAGAACCTGACTTCTTGACCATGCGAGATTTGAGATTGAGCTCATTCATGAGTTCCCAAACCAAACGATCACCAACATCAGTCTTCAAAATGAAGCGCAAGAACGCTGCGATACGACGGTAGCCATAGATGCCACGATTGGTGTTATAAACGGCTTTAATTGCCGTTTTCAGAGCAGTACGCCGTGTTTCTCGTTGGCTAGGTTGCCAGTTTTTCCATTGATAATACGTGCTTCGAGCAATGTTCAAAGCCGATAAAACGCTTGTTATGCGGTGTCCCATTGCGAGTGACCGGTCAATGATTTCCAGTCCTAACTCGCGATTTTGCGTTAATTGTACTTCGAAAGCAACACCGCGGCTCGTTTTAAAATCTCAAGTTCTTCGCGAAGTTTGGCGTTTTCCTTTTGTAATGCGTTTACATCAGCTTGCGTCCATTTCTCGCCGTCCACTTCGTGGACTGTGTACAATTTGACCCAGTTACGGATTGAATCGGCCGAAGGCCCGTACTCAGCGGCTAGTTCAGTGTAAGAACGCCCTTGGTTGTGCATCTCGACAAGAGATTGCTTAAATTCTGGTGAATATCGAATCATATAAAAAATGCTCCTCTGCTATTAGTTTACAGGGCAGAGAAAAATCTGTCCGTAAATCTAGCATAAGAGCATAAGCAGTTTCTGATTCAACCTCCTTAAAAATTATTTGCTCAATATTCGAACACACGTTCGAGTAGACGGCTTAATTTTAGCACAGAAAAACAAGAAAACAAATTTTTGTCGGATTATTTTCGAACAAAAAAGATCTTCCAGGAAAATGGGAAGATCAAGTAAGCTATATATTTTTAAGGGCCCATTTTTAATAAATAGCCCCTAAAGAATACCGAAAAATAAACCCCTAGCTAGACGAAAAGCCTAGTTAGGGGTTATTATTTTGTTATATCGAATTATCCGCCCTAATTTTGCGGGGTAATTGCCACCGACAAGATGTAATTTGCTAACTGATTATTAGCAATATCTTGCACTTTAAAGATCGTCCAAACTCGCTCAACAGGGTTTGTATTTTGTAAATATAATCTAATTGAAGATAAATAAGGTTGAATTCGCTGAACATCAATAAAAAGCATGCCATTTTGTAATAAACATTGTCGTTCATCTGAAGTTAATTGCATACCTGCTTGTAATTGTAAATCTTCATCTGTTTCTTCAATAATTTCGTTAGCATTTTTGATCATGTTAAAAGCCTCCTTATTAATTTTCAATTATTTATCCCGCGCGATTCGCGCGTTAGAAAAAAGGAGTTATAACATGAAACAACTTGTATTGCCTATTAAAGACAGCAATGTTCTGCATGAAGTTCAAGATACTTTACTTAATAATTTCCAATATGGCCGTCGTAATTACACGATTTTCCAGGTTGGTAAGGCAACTCTGCTTAGAGTGAGTGATGTATTAGCTCTGAGACGCAATGAAATCTTCAATGACGATGGAACTATCGCTAAAAATGCTTACATTCGCGATAAAAAGACTGGAAAGCCCAACATTTTATACCTAAAACCGGTTAAACAAGATCTACTAGCCTATTTTCAATGGCTAAATCAAGAAAATCTCCGCTCCGAATGGCTTTTTCCCTCAACTAAACACCCAGATCGACATATTACGGAAAAACAATTTTATAAAATCATGGTCAAAACTGGTGACCTATTAGGAATTAATTATTTAGGAACACATACGATGCGTAAAACGGGCGCTTATCGGGTTTACACACAAACTAACTACAACATTGGTTTAGTTATGTCGCTACTTAATCATTCTTCAGAAGCAATGACACTTAAGTATTTGGGACTAGACCAAATTAGCCGTGAACAAATGTTAGACGAAGTTAAATTCGATTAAAAAGGTATAGCAACAGCTAAAACCCTTAATGGAAAACATTAAATTTAACGAATATCTAAGTAAACAGTTAAATGATCATCACTTTAAAGCAGAATTTGATAAAGAAATAGAAACCTTAAAGACTGAATCAGTAATAGAATCTTCTTTATTAGAATATGCAGACTTTCTAAATGGCAAAAAATCCACAATTGATATAGTTGAGTAAATAAAACGCGCTTTCATCATTTGTATGTTATAATGATATACAAACAATGATGAAAGGGTGGTTATTATGCCAGCAACAAAAAACAAATCTAAAACTCCAACTACAATTCGTCTTGATGATGATCTAAAAGCTGAAATGCTAAAAGATTTGGAACCAATGGGCATAAGTCTAAACAGCTATTTTAATATGGCAGGTCGACAATTAGTCATTCAAAAAAAGATTCCATTTGAGATTCTAACTGAGCAATCAGAACCTAATCTTACAACTAGAAAAGCTCTTGTTGCTGCTGAAGCAAAAGCTTTAGGTATTATTCCTGACGATACGCCCAGTTTCACTAATGTTAACGATTTAAAAGAATATTTGGATGCTGAATAATGTACGAGTTAAAGCCTGAACCACAATTTAAGAAAGACTATCAAAATCTTAAACGTAGTCATCCAGAACTCATATCTGATCTTTTGGAAACATTAAATCAATTACAGAAAAATGGAATTGTCAATTTAGAATATTCTCCACACCTATTGAATAATCGTGGAGGGAATTATACTGGAAACTATGAATATCATTTATCAGACGGGAAAGTAGACGTTCTCGTTATTTATATGCCACATAAAACTAATCCAACAATTAGATTAATTCGAGTTGGAAGTCATAACGAATTATTTCATAGTGATCTAAAATAATTGAAACCTATAAAGGAGAAATAGTTTCAATGAGTGAAGCAGAAGAATTAAAAGAATTTAAACAAAAACTTGAGTTAAAATATGGCCGTCTTGCTAAGAAACGTTTAGCAAAGTTATCCAAATTTTCTAATTTAGATAAACAATTAATTGATATGACTGATAAGGAATTTGATCATCAATTAAATATTTGGTTTAATCGAAATAATTCTAAAAATAGTCCGGTTGAACAGCAACAACAAGAACACAATAATCAACGACCATTTTAAAGTTAGAGTTCATTGCGTAAGCTTTGAACTCTTTTTTGAACTTAACTTTTTTTGAAAAGTTAAGCAACTGTTTGAGTCCTTTTCGTTGCTGAAAAAGGACTTTATTTATCCAAACTTGTAACCAAATTTGGTCGGTGTTCGGTTACCTTTGACGAATTCAAAAGGTAACTTGCTGATGAAACTTGCAAGTAAGTTTCTGTTTGTTTTGTTTACTTTTTCGACAAGGAAAAAAGTAAATTGTCTTGGCTACTTCACAACAAGAAGTAGCACTAAAAGGGTCAAGGGAAAGATGTAATCTTTCCCTGCAAGCAATACGAGTATCACAATTAACGAAGTTAATGTGTACACGAAGTAAACTGCTTGCTCACGCCAATAAGTGTTATAATTTGAAGTGAGGTTGGGACGATTGACCGTAGGTCAAAGGACCTTCCGAACTCTCAAATTATTCTTGATGTGGAGGAATTATAATGGCGAAGTTGGTAAACAAGCACATTAGAATTACGGAACAGCAAGACCAACACTTGTTGGCGTTGAGCGCCAAGACAGGGTATAACGTCAATGAACTAATTCGTAAAATTTTAGATAATGTTGATGACGTTACCCTGACGACGGCGCTCAGTCGACAGCAAGCAACTGCTAATCGTGAAATGCAGTTGCTTGCTAGTCGAAAATATATTATGGATACACTATCACGAACACAAGTATTTAATAATATTAACCAGATTGCACACTACGTTAATAAGTATCCCGATAACGATTTAGGAAAAGAATTAGTTAATGCATTTAATATAGTAAGCAAAAGAATAGATGAATTGCGGAGTGATATTAATGAGCATTGTTAAAGTTATTAGCTCCACTAATGCTGGTGCAAATCTTAATTATTTAATTAATGAAAAAGCACATAATACTGAATTAACTAACCATAGGTCCCTAAAATTTAGCGGTCAAAATGTCTACAGTGACTACGCTAATAAAGTTAATGCTCGTTATCTAGCTGATCAATATTGGGTAGTCCGACAACGAGCTAAAAATTCAAAGAAGAAAGTCCAAGTTCATCATTTAATTTTTAGTTTTAGTCAGCAAGAATTTAATCCAACCAAACAAAATTTGTTTCAACAAGCCCGTCAAGCATTGAAATTAGTTAATGATTTTTTACATCAGTTATTGCCATCAACCGCCCAATATTTGGAGGCTGTGCAATGTGACTCTAAGGGGAAAAATCTTCATGTTCATGTTTCATGTAATTCGGTTCTTACTAATGGAAAGGTTCTTGATACTAATTTGATTAGTGTTAACTCTCGAACTGTCACTAAAAATAAAAAGCAAATTCAGCATCTCGGTATTCGCCAGCAATTTGATAACTATATGGCTAAACATTTTAAAAAATTAACTGGACGTGAATTTCAGCCAGTTAAAGAAAACAAAGTTAATTTAGTTAACTCTAAAGCCGTTAAGATTGATGAACGTGGTGGTTATATTTGGAAAGAGGACTTAAAACAACGAATTCTGGATGCTTTCTACAATACCGACAATTTTGATGACTTTGAAACGGTCCTAGAAGCCAATAACGGGGTTAAAATTAAACATCGCCGTGCCTCAGTCGGTAAAGATGAACATGGAAAAAAACTCTACCGTGATGCAATTACGTATTCATTTATCGGAGACGACGGTGCTTCACACTTAGCCCGTGATTTTGCGTATACTAAAAGTGGCGGCACAAAAGGTCTCGGTCTTTCGTTTACGCCACAAGCTATTCAGCATGAGTTTAAGCAACGCCAGAGAAATGATCAGCAAGTTACCCAAGAACAAACTGAGACTATTTCTGAGATTTCGCAACAAACAAATGCTGAAACGTTGCAACAGCTACATCAACAGCAGCTATTACAACAACAGATTAATCAAAGATTGCTAAGTGAAGAAAGCGAGGATGAGAATTATGGCAATCAATCGAAAAAATCAGTTTCAGTCCAACAATACAAACCAAACGTCAACGCAACAGCCGAATTTGACACAAGAGCATACGATGCCGAAACACAGCGGCAAAAATCTGACAACAAACGTAAACGAGATCAAATCCGACGTCAAAGAATTAAAGAAGCAGACCAACACGCTGAACAGCCAAGCTACCGACAACAGCAAGAGTTTAACAAGCGTCCTTCGAAACCAAAGCACGCTCATCAGCCAGCAAACAAAAATTGGGAATCAAACAGAGTCCACCAGCCAGAATCTGAACCAATCATTGAGCAACACCAACACAACATTGAAGGCCCTGGGTTCTAAAGTTGATGGTGTTCGTGGTGACCAATCATTATTACAATCACTAATCAACCGCGTTAATGTGTTAGAAAAAAAGCCAGACGAACAAAAACGGCTACTTGATGAATACGTCCGTAACTGGGATTCTTTAACACAACAAATAGGTAAGATTCAAAATGGACAAGTTCTATTTAGTAAATCGGTACAAAAACTATTAAATAACATGGCATATTATGTTCAGCATAAGCAGATTACCGTTGATGCTTCGACTATAGAGGCATTACGGACAGTAGTAGAGGCTAAAACCAATAATTCTCTAGATAACTACGTTGGCCAAGTTCAAGTTAAAGCTATCAATGCTAACTTCCAAAAGTTAGTTAATGCTATCAATGAGCAAGAAGCACCAATTCAACAAAAACTAGATTCAATTAATCAACGGTTAGATGGTATAGATGGTCGAGTTGATCAACTCGATCGCGTATTTACAATTCTAATGTACGCAACTATAGCAATGCTTCTCACAGGAGCGTTTGCTGGTATGACACTTTGGCTCAATGCCCTTAATCATCACCCAGTATTGGCTTGGATTGTCCTTTTAATACTAGCCAGTTTAATTATTTGGGTTTTCATACGGATCAACAAAGAAAGTGGAGATGAATAATAATGCCAAATGAGAAAAAAAGCTGGGATATCAGTAAATACATTAAAGTTACTGTATTACCCGATAAAGAGTTTCAGCAAAATTTAAAAGCACAACAACGACTTCAACAAGCGACAGAAACACTTGCACTACCAGCTGATCCTAATGTTGATCTGGTTAAAAAGATTCACGAGCAACTTCCAATTACAAATTGGGCTTGGAAATTAACTAAACAACGAGAATATGAACAACAACGAATTACACAGCACTCATTTAACTATTCACTCCATTCTAAACTGACAGATGATGGTCCCACCCTATAAAACTATTTCCATTAAATAAAAAACACTCAATTTACGCTACAAAGTCGTTTGGCTTCTAAATAAACGATTAAACGCTATAATAAAAGTGTAAGCATTAAATAGACTTACACTCTTTTCACATTTCACGTATTTTTATTCCTATTTATTAAATTAATTGAGGAGGTTTGTTAATATGGCTGAATTAAAAGACCTCACGAATGCTGAAGCGGTTAATAATCAAGTTGAACGGTTAGGCGATATGATTGAGCTTAACGCTGATTACATGCAAGATTTGAAACACCAAATTAAATCACTTCCGGATTCAAATTATGATGATTTGCTTAAACGAGTAGACGAGGCGCAACACTTGATGTATAAGGCTTCACAGAAACTTACAAATCAAGATCTATAAAAAAGACACCCTAAAATGGGTGCTTTTTTGTTTTAAAAGAAATCATCGTCATCTTCGATAAGAAATTCCGCATTATTTGTCCTTAAAAATTTTTGTGTTCGTTCAGCTTCAGTTTTTGCAATGCCAATTCTACGAAATGTTTCATATTCATTATCAATTTCTTCTGGTGATGTGTCTTTGGGATAATGTTCATCTATATATGCATTTGTAACAATTTGTTCGGGTAAGTTTAGCCGGTGAACTATCGCGCTTGGTTCTTTTAACATTTCAAATTTGATAATTGTAAGTAACTCTTTTAATGTAATATCAACTTTTTTATTTAACTCGTCCTCACTCATTTTATTAATTCTCCTTTTTATGAATTCGCTTTCACAATGATTATACAGCAAAAAGAGAACACACGCTTTAAACTCCAACGATCACATAATTAAGCGTTTCCCATACCAAATCAACGTACTAGTTCAGTATCCTAATTACGTTAATAATACCCACTATACCTTAACTGTCAAGGAAGCCAGTGCAACTGGCGTAGCCCTGGCTCTCTTGAAACCTAGCCTATTAGTGGCTAAAAATCTCAAGAGGCGAATCTCAATAGACCCATCGTAATTATTAATCAATCCATTAATTACTTAATGAACTCATCAATAATCACAATGCAGACAGTTTAAGCGCACTCCGCCCTTGCCCCTGTTTGTTTTAGGGTTGTTGATGGGATTTCTCTACGTTCAAAGAGAATCTTCCGTGAGGACCCGAAGAACTCACGTAACAAACAGGGTTGTCCGTAGCATTTCCGAAGCTTCCAGCCACGTCTTTAGTCCTGTGCGATAAGGACAGGGTTTAGCATACCCACGGTTGTTTACTACAAGTCTGGCGCGTCTCCAGACTCACGGACGCTTCGAGGAACCACCAACGCAGGGTCACTGCTTAAATCGACAATTAATGATCGGTTAATCAAAAAAGAAGAGCCAGCAACTTATCAATTAGCTACTAGCTCTTCATATTTTTTTATTGAGTCAATTTATTATTTCTTAAGTTAATTCAAAATGTCGTTCTTTTTTCATTCAAAATGGTTGAAAAATATATCTTATACTCGTTATAATATACAAGTAAAGAACGACAATTCAATTCAACAATTATTCTGCGAAAATAATTTGTTGACGCAATTAGCTATCGTCAGTAGTTAATTGATAGCCTTAATGGATACGCCAATATCTGTTAAGGCCTTTCTTTTTGTCTTTTTTATTTAATTGTGAAAGAGTTACATAACCCTCTTTTCAAAGAATACGCTATTATGGCGCAGAGGGCAAGACCTTTCTGTGGTTTTTGATAAAAAACACTGTTTAAACGCCTCAAAATAGCCTGTCCCACCAGCGCTTTTTCTTGTTTAAATGGTTGACGATATCTTGCTCGTCCCTAGATTGCTTTTGTGAGCTTTCTAGGGGCTTTTTATTGTCTTGGGTAGATTTAGTTGAATCGTCAGTAAAATCGCCGTCTTGGACGTTCTGAGAGCCTTTGGGATTACTTTCTTGTAAAGATAACAATCTCTGGTTTTCAGCTTGAGTATTTAGGAGGAGTTGCTGATTTTGGTCCATTAACTTATGCATAGATGCTAGTTGTTCATCTTTCGTAGCTAGTTGTTTTTTCAATAACTCGATTGTTTCATCTTTAGCTTTAAGTGTGTCTAGATAGGTTTGGTCGGCTATTCGCTTATCATCGTTAACGTTTTCGGAAAGTTTACGTTTACTTTGCGATAAGTTATCGTCTACTTGGCGATTACTTTGTGTTCTCACGTGAGAAGAATTGGCAAAATGTTGCTTTATATCAGCAAACCCAGCCTTATTGACAAGTATTCGATTACCTTGTTTTTTCGTATACTTTGAACGAAAACTTTTCGACATATACTTAGTGATTGCCGGCTTGGTTACTCCAAGTTCATCAGCAATTTGTTTAATAGTGTAATAGTTTGTTTTCATTATAGGACTCCCTGTTTACCTATTCGAAACCACTTCCACTGTTAAATATATATATGCAGAGACAAAAAAACAAGCACTTCAACGAGAAGTACTTGCCATATAAATATACTATTAAGAAATTTTATTAAATGGATTCAATTGTTTTAATATTGCTTTTACGGGTGTTTCACTACTGTAAGAAAAAACATTATCTTTATACACTTTTGCAGAAAATAGGTACATTATTATTACAAATATGATAGAAATCAGCAATGAAATATACCCATCATTATAGGTTGCCGCTCCTCTTGCAATTCGTACTGGCATTAGTCCTTGACTCATATATGGGAAATAAGACAATATCTTTGAAATTGCTAAGTTAGGATTACTTTGAGTAAGGAAACTTAAAAAATATGGAATTAACATTAAGCTTGCAACACTACTTGTAGCTTGCGAAATATCCTCTACTCTTGAAACAAATGAAGCAAAAATAGCTGCTAGAAAGACATATAACGCTAATGATACAACTGTTAACATTACAACTATAATTATGTATTGTGCGTTTATTCCACTTAGATATTTATTTAAATCTATGAGTTTCTCATGCATATTTTTTAAAATTAAATATCCTAGCCCTCCTAATAAGCCATATATAATTAACTGAAATCCTATCAAGTAAAAAATTCCTAGCATTTTTCCAGCATAATGTTTATCTGCTGGAATGGCTGCTGTTAAACCTTCAATTAAATGATTCCCCTTCTCATTTCCAATTTCAGCACCCGTTATGCTTATATAACTAGTTAAAAAGAAGAATGCAATAATAACTGCAAATTCACTAAAGTATTGCGCTGATTCTGAGTTATTTAATTTAACTGTATTACCATCATAATTAATATTTTCTTTCTGTATTTTTACATCTTGAAAAAATTAACCACTATTTTCCTAAAGAACATGTCGTGGCCGGTACCTGTTT
>CAMFQH010000038.1:0-11160 GCA_945980025.1 uncultured Lactobacillus sp. | reverse complement strand
TGACACTACCAAAAATCGTAGAAAAGATAATCGCTATGAGCATAGTTCATGGGCTTTTTATCAGTTAGAGCAGTTTCTAGCATACAAGGCACAGCTTAAACATAGCAAGGTTATTGAAGTTTCCGCCCAATATACTAGTCAACGCTGTCCTAAATGTGGACGGATTCGCAAGGAAAATCGTGATCACAAACTGCACTTGTATGTCTGCGATAAATGTGGCTACAAGTCAAATGACGACCGTATAGCGTCCATGAACATTCAATATCTGGGGACGGAATACGTAACCGGCAACCCTAAGCCAAGATTCATCAGTAAATAAAAATAGCCTAGCTAAAACTTCGCTATTAAACGGGTTTTGTCAATAACCCGATGATGCAGTCACTTAAATAGGAGATATAAAAATATCGTTTGAACTGTTGATAATTAAAATAATTATCGTGAACTGCAAGCCCTAGACTTTAGTCTAGGGTAATTGACTTCAGCCAACTCTAAGTAATGATATTCCCGAAGGCTACGGTATTCTTAAGACCAATAATCTTGAGGCTTACCCAGACAGCATCAAGGTAGCAAAGAAGCTTCCAGCAGGCACTACTACTAAGAAAATTAAAGTAGTGGATAAAAAAACTGGCGCACAAAAAGAAGACACATTAACTAGAACAGTTGATAAACTAGGAAATTATGCAATTACTATAGGCGATAGTAAAACCTTTAAACCAGACGGTTATAGTGTAGTTGATATGAATGAATTGAAATCATTTCCAGACCAAGTAACCGTTGAGTTTAATATTGCTTATTCATCTTTGGGTGGTCTACCAGATCAATTTACTACTGTTCATGTTGACAACTTCTATAATCCAGTTCTTGATCGTAATAATTATGTACGCACTTATTCTAAGCAAGTTAAATTAGTTGATAAGCAAGGGAAGTCTCTCGGAACTGCTAACCTTATTAAACAATTTACTGATCTTTCAAAATACCCATATCAAGAAGCCCATGATCCTAAGATTGTCCTTAATGAACCGGGTAAAGTTGCTTTAGACAACATGCCCAAAGGATATGGATTTGAACGTGAACAAGCAAATGAATTAGATACTTGGGATACTAACTTGCCAGATCAAATTGTGCTATCTCAAATAACCGCTAACGACAAAGCCAAGCCTCTCACTTCCATTGACATTAGTGATGATAGAGGCAGAACAGTCCAACGTAAGCAGGTTAAGCTGGTAGACAAGCAAGGAAAGTTTCTTGGCTATGCATATCGTGTTCTAGCAAGTTATAATTCTGCATATGGAATTGACGCTACTCCATATGTTGGTGGAATAAGAACCCCTGTTAGGTACAGTAAGGTTAGCTTTGTAGGTATTCCTAAAGGCTATCAAGTTGATCTCTCATCTAATGATGAAGGAGATACAGTCGTACTTGTTAAATCGGCTGGTGCTGATAAGGGGAAGACGGATAATATCGGCTCTGCTACTGATAAAAGTAATACCACTACTCCAAGTAAAGGTAATCAAGGTCAACAAAGTGGCACTAATACCGATCAAGGTAAAGCTGATGATACCAAGAAGGACGATAGCAAAGTAACTAGTGACCCTAATAAGGGACAAACTGGCACTACTACTGATTCTAAGCAAAGCAACACTGGTACTACCACTCCATCAGACGGCAAACAATCTTCTGCTACTGATCAAGGTAAGACCAGTGATGGTACTATTACCAATACTGCTGATAAAGGTCAGCAATCTGGGGATGCATCCCAAGCCGAAAGCACTACTAATGCGTCAGACAACAAGCAAACTGCAACTACTACCGATCCTTCCGTAAATACAGGCAACACTGGTTCAAAGACTGCAACTGATACGAAGAAGGACTCAACTACTTCAAATAGTTCAGGCAAATCAAATAGCACTGTTTCTAGCGCTACTGATAAGGCTAAGAGCGATGATTTAGTAACTCATGGTCAATCTAATGCAGGCAAAGCTAAAACCGCAGGGACAGCAAATAGAGCTGTTACAGGCAAGACTGTCAAAACAGCTTCAACCGCTAAAACTGCTCCAAAAGTTGATACTGCTAATGTCGCAAGTGAAAGTGGCAAGGCTAAAGTAGCTAAGACTAATAAGCAAGTAGCAACCGGCAAGACTAAGAAGAATACAGCCAACTCAACTGCTTCAAGTCAAAAATCCGATAATACTGCTTCTACTAATGCAAGTGCTAATGTTAAGTCATCAAGTGCAGATAACAGTTCATCAAGCGCTACCTTGCCTCAAACTGGTAATACTAAGTCAACAGCAGGCATCGTAGCTGGCGGAGCCTTAGTTGCAACTATGGTTACATTAGGAATTGCCTACAGCAAAAAGCATCGTAAATAAAAAGAAGTAACTAGATAGCGAGAACATTTATACGCTATATTTAAGATGTGCAATAAAATTGCACATCTTTTTTGTTTATTTATAAATTTGAAGGAGAGACTTATGAATCTATTTGGGAGAATCGTACTCTGGGTATTATTTTGGTATTACCTAGCGCCATACTATTTGTTTAAAAAGTATGTCTTTAAGACTCGGAAGTACAAAATTGCTTTATCGGCTTTATGTTCAGTTGTTGTCGCATTTTTTATAATTTGCGGAATAAGCGCATTATCTTCATCTAATGATGAAAGCTCTAGTGATACGGCTCCTGCACCTAAAGCGCACGTTGTCGTTAAAAAAGTGGGGGCTGAAAGATTAGCTAAGGCACAATCAAAACAAAAGGTCTTAAATGAAGAAGAGAAGAAGAAGCAAAAAGAATATAAAAAGCTTGTTGCTGAATTAGATGATCTGAAAGAGAAAAAGAAGAAGCAAGAAACAGAAGCTAATAAAATGCAACAAGAAGCGGAAAAGCCTAGTTCAAGTTCAACTGCTACCCATCATCGTTCTTCATCAGCAAGTGGTGGTACAAGCCGTAGCGACATGAATACTGCTAAGTCGGGAAAGATCGTGGGTAATCGAAACTCAAAAATCTATCATGTTCCCGGTCAGGCAGGATATAACATGAGTTCTGCCAATGCTGTTTACTTCAATAGTGAACAAGAAGCAATCAGCGCTGGCTACAGAAAGGCAAAAAGATAATGAAGAAGAAAATTATAGTAGCTGTTTCTAGTGTGCTTTTGCTTTTTGGCGGTGCTAGTGCAATTAGCACCCCTCAAGTTGAGCAAACAGTTATTGCAAAAGCTAAGACCGTTATCAAGTATGATCACAGCGATGAAGAGAAAGCCAAAAAGATCGAAAAGCAAAACGATAATACTGAAAAGAAAATAGTTAGCTTAGATCACAAGATTGCCGATCTTCGTAAGCAGTTAAAGAAATATTCTGGGAAGACATCGGTTGAATCAGTAAGTAAAGCTAAGCTTGCAAGTCTAAGCTACACAGGTAAGGATGTTATTACTGTTAACAACAATGACCCTTACTTTTCAAAGAGTGATTTGAGTACCAGTCAAGGTGCTTGGCAAAGATACGGTGATCTTGATGATTTAAATAGAGTTACTTCTGCAAATGCACTATTAAATCAGTCATTAATGCCAAATACTAAGCGTGAGCCACTGCATGTTGACCCTACAGGCTGGCATAATAAGCGTATTGCAGGTGGTTGGTTATATAACAGGTGCCACTTAATCGGTTATCAGTTAACCGGTCAAAACAACAACATTAAGAACTTGATGACTGGTACTAGACAACTGAATGACCCCGATATGTTGCGCTACGAAAATGAAGTAGCTGATTACGTTAAGGAAAGTAGAGCAAACTATGTTCGCTATCGTGTAACGCCAATTTTCCGTGGAAACGAACTATTAGCTCGTGGAGTCGAAATGGAAGGTCAATCCACTGGCTCGAATGCTGTTCACTTTAATGTTTATATTTTTAATGTTGAAGAGGGCGTTACTTTGAATTACTCCGATGGTACAAGTAGGGTAGGATAATTTTAAAAAATGCATCCCTTTTGAGGATGCGCATTAAACGTTTTTTACTTTTTTAAAATAACTTATCCCAAATTAACTAAAATTAACGAAAAAGCGACTCTTTCTAAGGATCGTTTTTTTTATATAAAAGTTAAAATCAAGCACGGCAATTTAGAGTTTACAATTTAATCAAAATCCAAATTAAGGAGATACATCAAGAAAATGAGTAGTTCTAACATTTGGATCAGCGTCAATTATATTAGTAATTGGTTTACAGCCGTCACTACGGCATTCAATGTTCTTTGGATGTTGGAAATGTGCATTAATGCAATAATACAAAAGAAAGACTTACAAGACTATATAGATGCCTCAAAGGACTGGAAAACTCCTTTGGTTATTATGACAGTCTTAGCGGTCGTAAGTGCAGGTATTATTTATGTTAGCCCATTAGGTATTTTTGCTTTTGTAATTTCATTATTTGCATTAGGATTTCAGCTTTTCTTCATGGTTGATTATTCGAGGATGCTCTACCACCAAATCGAAGATTCGTGGTTCCTATCCTCAACTTATGCAGGAACTGGAATCATTGGATTGGCGATTGGATCATTACTTTGTTTGCTGATCACAACATTAGCCACTACTGGCTTAGGACTTTAAAGCCACTAGTGTTGATTTGAAAGGTTTGATTTTATGGTGAACTTTAAGAGCATGATTGAGCATTTGACTAACAGGGATAAAAGTCATGAAGTAAACAAAAAACTTCGTGGTAGCTTGCGTCCGCCTGTTGTAGCCTTTGATCGCAAAGGTCATCCGGTAGATTACTACTACCTTGACCTTCAAGGTGAACGAGACTATAGCAAGAACAAACGCATCAAGCGTGTTGCAAGTTCACCCAAGAATTAAAACCTATTAAACCTATTTCGTGGTTCTGACAGGGACAATAATTTTTTTGAATGAGGAATTATTGTAATGTCAAACAAGAAAAATATTGATAGAGCTAAAGCTAAAGCGGACTTTAAGAAAGAAATCTTTAACATGCTATTGGTTTGGAAGTCAAAGCAAGATGCTTTGGACATCCTTAAGGATAGTGATGAAAAGATCAACGAATGGGTTGACGGCAAGGGCAGTCCAATCGTGACTGCTGCTGTTGGTGCAAGACTGTTGATCATCAAAGAAACTGGTCAGCTTCCAGATTCTAGCGAGGTTCGCAATGTGTAGTCATTTTTGCTAATTTGAAGAAGAACAACTGTAAAGTTGTTCTTTTTTTATGATTTAACAATAGAAAGGAGACTTTTTAATGTCAAAAAGTAAGAAAAAAAGAGACAGCACCTCAAACTTTGGTGAAAGTCTCGGTAAAACCATTCTTGGTTGGAAAGGCAAGTACCAAGAATACAATGATAAATTCTTCTCCAGCCTTGATGATTTAACCCTAGATGAAGCTATCGACAAATATCGAGGCTACCAAAAGATTTTGTGGTATTGTCCGCTGATTATTTGGGCAGTAGAGATAATTCTATTTTTCTTCTCATTACAAAGCTTAGACTGGCAGATATTGACATTATTGATTGAAGTAGCTTTAATTGCTAACTTAATCGGTATTAACAACGTCAACTGGTTCTTAATCAACCTTCTTACTCGTCAGCCAAAGAAGTATAAAGAAGAACGTTTAACTGATATTAGCAAGGTCATCAAGACCAGAAATTTACAGCGATCTCTTACCGTAGGCGGTGTATTAAACACAATAGCAATCTTTACGGTTATTCCTTACTATGAATTTTTGAGAAATAACCCAGACTTGCAAGGATGGAACTACCACATGACTGATCAAGTCAACGGTAGCGATATTGTAATTAAGTTGCTGATTGCATCCCTGCCAATATTCATTACCTACAACTTCTATCAAATTGAGAGAAAGACTGCAAGCGATTATAAAGAGCAACTTGAAGCAGGTATTCAAGCTAAGGAGTACCACAACACAAGATTGCGCAACATGCTAAGCGGTAAGACGCAAGAACAGCGTAAAGAAGAAAATCACTTGCCAATTATGATTATTGGTACATCACAGGAAACAGGGGACATTATTTATCAGTCCATAACGACCCGTAGACAAAATTCTATCTACATGGGTGCCGTAGGTTCTGGTAAATCTAAGACGATCTTCTCCTATCAAATGTATCAAGACCTGCAAAAAGTTATTTGGTGGATTCGTGACTATCCTAAAATTTCTAAAATGGATGGTTTCATGACCAAGAAGGGCAATATTGCTACACAATACCTTAATGGTATGGCTTTGATCGACCCAACCAACGACCAAACTGCTGATATTTACGAATTAGCAAGAGCGATGGGTATTCCAGATGATTACATTGTTTGGTTTGACCCATCAAACCCTCACACAAAAGGCTTAAACCTTATGCGTGGTCCTGCTGAAAAGGTAGCCGAAGACTTGACCAACGTTATCGCTGGTGTACAGGAATCATCACAGGACTTCTTCCACGAAGCCGGAAGAAACCACTTGAAGAACTACGTTTACCTTTTGAAGATTACGTCAGTGCTTTCAAAACATATTCCTACATTGGCTGATTTGATTGATATGTACAACTCTCCATACGTTGTAAGAAAACGGATGAAGCAACTAGACGCTTATCTTCAAGTATTGGAAAGCAAGCTTGAAAAAGAAAAGCAAGCTTATGATCAAGACCCTAATAATGAAGATAAACGTACTATCTACTTTGAAATAAGAGACAAATATCAAATTGCTCAATCAACCGCTTCATGGTTTAAGTTAAATATCATTCCTAACCGTAAAGGTAATAGCGTTGTCAAGCGTAGCGACCCAGAACTTCAATCATTGGACGATAAAGACCCAGATAAGTGGGAGTACATTGACGCACAGGCAGAGTTCGTACGTGGGCTTGCCAACACTTTGGACGATATTTCAAAGAACATTGGTTTAAGACGTGTCTTGTTCCGTGATTCTGGTGACTTCAGCCTTGATGACGCTATGTACCGTGGAAGAATTTTGCTCTGTAACACAGATGAAGAGCATGTTGGCTCATCATTGGCAAAGACTCTAGGTCAAATTTATTTAGGTGCTTTGGAAGCCTCAACGTTGAGAAGAAAAAATAACGCAGTGCCGATGTTTCCACTTTACATGGACGAATTTGCTGCTTATGCGGACGAATTTTTTTTACAGTTCTCAGCGGAGTCCCGTAAGTTTTCATGCCCTTGTTGTGTGTGTACACAGTCACCCGGGCAACTTTCTAAGGCATTTGGACAAGATGGACTCAAGACCTTCTTCGATGACTTTTTGACTGTAGGAACATTCGGTAACATGTCCCCCGATTCGGCAGAATTTTTTGAACGATTTTTCGGTAGCAAGAAGCAATCTGTTCGCTCAACCAATGAACAACAAGTCGGATTGATGCAGGGAATGAGCGGTAACCGCAGAATGGTGACCTCAAGGCAAGAAGATGTTCCTAATATCACAAAAGATGAGTTGATGGCTATGGACAAGTATACCTTAGCTGTTAGAACACCAAATCCAGAAGGTGTTCACGGTTCTCAACTGTTTAACACGGTCAGAACTGATTATGTTGATGTAAATTCTGTGGCAGATAAGCCGGGCAATTTTGATATTAATGATCCTAAAGACCGTGAAGGCTTTGAAGCAGTCATGGACGCTAAGGGAGTTTCAAACCCAGACTTGGATGATGTTGATGCAGAGATTCAACAGGAATACTTCAATGGTGATTTTGACTACGAAGAAACACCAACTGGTGCCAAAGTAGTTTATAAGAGCAATGCTCCTCACCATGATCCAAATGAAGTCTTTGGCAAGAAGAAATCTTCTGATAATGGCACTATTGATCTGCCGAACTTGCCAGATAATCCGGCAGATTCAACTTCAAATGTAGATTCTAAATTGAATTCAAAAGACATGAATGCCGAAGCTGATGGTGGAGTTGATCTATCTACTGGCAATAATGCTTTGATGAGTGATTTGTTAGGCAATGGTGCTATTGACGGTGATGATAATGACAAAGGTCAAGATAAGGGTAAAGGCGATGACAACAATGGTATGTTGCACTTGCCACCAAATCCAGACCCAGATAAACCATCATCAAATAATGGTGGTGCATCCCAAAAGCCACAATTATCAACACCAGATTCAGATGGTACTAACAAAGCAGATGCTTCATCAGACGATGACAGTCTTAACTTTGTTGATTTATTAGGCGGTAGCAATAGCGACAGCACTGGCAGTAATAGTATGTTTGGTAATGATGACGATGCTTCTTTCGGTAGCGACAGTCGTAGCACAGAAGATAAGCCACAGGCTTCTGCTCCAAAGCAAGAAAAGCCAATTCCAAAGGTTCAGCTTGCTACTAATCCTATGCAGAATGAACAAACTCTTAAGGGCGTTGTCGATGTAGCAGGTAAGCATGGTGGCAATGAGCGTATTAAGCGTTCATTCCATGAATCACCATTTTTGCCAAATGAATTTAAGCAAAAGGTAGAAGAGCAAAACAGAAGAGCAGAAGAACAAGCTAATGCTCAACAAGCACAAGCAACTTCTCCTTCAACGCCACTTCCGACCCAGCCAACAGTTGCCACTTCTCCAAAAATGCAGGCTACTACAAATCCGGTGCAATCGTCATCTACTATCACCTTGCCACCTAAGAAAGACACTTCTAAATCAATTCCAGTGCCAAGTCAAGAACCAGAAAGTGAT
Source organism: uncultured Lactobacillus sp. (assembly GCA_945980025.1). Lineage (GTDB taxonomy): Bacteria > Bacillota > Bacilli > Lactobacillales > Lactobacillaceae > Lactobacillus. The sequence continues at coordinate 2,491 of CAMFQH010000038.1, read as the reverse complement.
GATGGTATGTTAAAGATTGACCCTAAGACTGGAAAAATCAAGGAAGATACGTCACACCACGATGCCATGAGAAAGCGCTACTTAGAGCGCAACAAAGAAAATATTACTGATGAAGCTATGAAAGGCTTAGTTTCAGATGCAGAAGCAGAAGTAGGCATCTTGGTTGGCAGAAGCGACCTTAATCCAGCACAAAAGTTGGCAGAAGTTAAGAGAATCCAATTCAACTACAAGCAAATGTTTAATAGCATCAACCCAGAAGGGATGCCATCAGACCTTAAGCGTTTCTTCTCTCGTCAAGCAACCGCTTTGAAGAAAGAAAAAGACGCTGGCTTTACTCTTAACGGCAAGAATACCAGTGAAAAACTTAATGAGATTAAGAATGATAAGGAATTGATGAAGTCACTTCGCAATATGTTTAACCAGCAAGAAGACCCAAACCTTGAAGTTGATTTAAACAACAACAAGTTCATCAGAAATGCTGAAAGAGACGATGACTTCAACCAGAAAGACCCATTCTACACACAACCCGGAATGCGAGATGATGACTAGCAATGATTAGTAATGTAATTATTGACTCACATGTAGCTCCAAGCCTCGAAAAGCGTTTGTTTACGCAAAGAATATTGTCTACACGTTCTCCTCGTTTTGTTGTAATTAATGCGGAATATTCTAAGCAAGCAGACGTATTAGCTAAAAGCCCAGACGCTTGCACGGTTGATTTTCTCTCAAATCACGAAATCATCCTCACCAAGAACAACCTGCAAAGTCCTAAGAGATTAGGCATTCTTTTACGTACTTACCAAGCACTTAGTCAGTATGATATGCAATACAAAGAGAATTTTAGAAGTGGCATCTTAACCGACCTGCTCCGTATTTTTGACGTATTGTCCGCAGACGATAATGGTGTGCTAAATGAATTAAATTACTGGTATAACCACAGCTTTACCAGAATTGTTAAGCGTTGCGATGAAAAAGACTTAGTTAATAACGGTAAAAGCAGGGCAGAAAAGAACAGATTTAAGGATTTTGTTGATTCATTATCCAATAAAGAATTTCAAGAAGACGTTCGCTTAATTCTTGAGCTTCTTTACCAAGTACACAGTCACTTTATCGAGTTAAAGAAAAAGACTGAACCGTTTGAATTTACTAAGAGTACCAAGCTTATTTGGACTACCAGTGATAGGGTAGGAGAGATTAACTACATGACTGCTTTAGCTTACTACTGCATGTTGTCAGCTAGAACAGAAATATTCTTGGATTCCGCTACACCTTCTGCTTTGATTAACTACGGTCTTACTGCGGATAGCTCCAATTTTACGGTAGTTTTAAACGGAAGCGGAACAAATAAAAACACCAGCCCTTGCATCTTTTCTGCTAAGAGACTTTACGTTTCATTACAAGAGCCAGCCTTTGATCTTTTGCTTCAAAAAATGGTTGCTTCTTCAAGCGATCTAATCGAAATTTCTCACATTTCTAAGCAAGATTTAGTACGAGAGTATAGCTACAAGCCATATTCTCAATTAATTGGTAAATACCTTTCTTATGATCGTAAGAAAGATAGTCTAAAACTTCTCACAGTTCCTAACGATTTGAAGGACAAGATCAAGCAGGAAGATATTGACCTTTCATCTTTGACTAAGGCAAAGAAAGAAGAAGAGGCTAAAAAGAAAGATAAACTTCATGCTGATAAAGATGAAGCTATTAACTTACCAAACGTAGGAAACAAGATTGATGCTGAGATCAAGCCTGTATTGACTGAAATTAAGAATAGCCTTAATAAGTTATTGCAGAAAGAAGCAGAAAAGCCGTCTGATAACAGTGAAGAAATTCTTAGCAAGATAGGTAATTTGCAAGATGCCATTACTAAGCTTCAAGAAGTACATAAAGTAGATGAAGATGATTCTAGTGACTTTGTTCCAAGACATCATGTAGCCCATGATATTTTTGGTAATCCAGAAGATGAGACACCATATGATGTTGAACAAGCTCTTAAAGAAGAGTTTAGTAAGCAAGACCCATCTACTAAAACTAATGATCCTTTGCAAATGCAGTTCGATAGCCAGCATCAAAGCGATCCAGAACCAGAAGGAGAAAAAGCTGAATCTGAATTAAAGCCAGAAGAACCAGCAGAATCAATGTCAACCGAGCCTAAAGTTGCTGAAACAAGTACCGAAGGCAAAGTCGGCAATAATACTGATGACGATTCTAGCGATGAGCCAAAAGATGAAGATTTTTCTAGCGTTTTGTTTTCTCGTAATGATGATGGCGATGATGATATTGATGACATCGACACTGAATTTCCAAATCAAGACGATTAGCTAAACAAAAATAGACATAAAAAAGCATCCCTTGAGGGAAGAGAACATTTAAATTCTTTTTCCTTGAGGGATGCTTTTTATATATTTAATCTATCTTTTAGATGATTTTGACATTAGATTGATATTTAAATCAGATAGCAATTAGATATATTTCTGTCTCTTATACACATCTC
>CAMFQH010000037.1:0-11329 GCA_945980025.1 uncultured Lactobacillus sp. | reverse complement strand
CGATTTTAGAAGCTATTAGTAGTTTTAAGGAAAATGGTCTTCCAGTCTATGTAAGCATTCTTGATAAAACTGCTAAGTCCTTGAATAATTGTGCCCCAGTTCCTCAATTAGCGCTCGTAATTGGAAACGAGGCTCATGGGGCAAGTAAAGAGGTAATTGAAACAGCGGATAAAAAGATCTATATCCCGATAAAGGGAAAGGCAGAATCATTAAATGCGGCAGTAGCAGCGGGTATTATGATTTATCATTTTTCATAAGCTTGCAGCTTGTTTTTAGTAAGTGTTATCACTATAATCTTAATATAGATGATTTAAAATTATTTTGATTTTTTAGGAGGAATACATATGTCCCAAGAAATTGAAAGCAAAACTAAAATGACTGACTGTCCGGATCCAGAAGATTATTCACTGTGTTCGCATTTTATTGATGCTTTTGGAATTATTGGTAAAAAATGGAACGGCTTAATTATTAGCTCTTTGTGTGATACTAATGCAATGCGTTTTAAGGATTTAGCACGTTGCATTAGTAAATGCTCTGATCGTGTTTTAGTTGAACGACTAAAAGAACTAGAAAAAGACGGAATTGTTAACCGTACTGTAGACAAAAAGAGTGGAATTATCAGCTATACCCTGACTCAAAAGGGTGCCGATTTACAACCCGTTTTTGAGCAAGTCCATAATTGGGCTGATAAATGGGCTTAAAGGTAATTGCAAAGTTAGGTAAAAAGTTTTAAGATACTATTATAATTAAATGCGATGATTAAGATTAGTAGTGTGGATAGCTTTTTAGAGAGAGTTTTACTGGTGGAAGAAACTTAAGTTAGAAGCATGAATTTCATCTTAGGAGCAGAATCTAATCAATTCCGGTATTTCACCGTTATTCGAAAAGAGTGTGAACACGCACTTTATTTGTGCTAGTTCAAACTAGGGTGGTACCGCGAAGCTTCGTCCCTTTTGGGACGGGGCTTTTTTGTTGGAAAGGAAAATGAGATGGACTTATTCGATAGAATAAATAAGTTAAAAGAAGAAGGATTGAATCAAATCAATCAGGCTGAAAACCAAAAAATGCTTGATAAGATTAGAGTAGAATTAATGGGACGCAAGGGTGAATTAACTCAGATTCTTCACTCAATGAAAGATATTGCCCCAGAAAATAGACCTAAAGTGGGACAAGAAGTAAATCAAGTTCGTGATCTTCTTCAAAAGCAATTAGATGAAGCAAAAAACAACTTCTTACAAACTTTAATTGCCAAAAAATTAGAAGAAGAAAAAATTGATGTTACTTTACCTGGTCGTGAGGGACATTTAGGTTCAAAGCATCCTATTAATATTATTTTAGATGATTTAGAAAGCTACTTTATTGGAATGGGTTATGAAGTAGTTCAAGGTCCAGAAATTGAAACTGATCACTATGTCTTTGAAATGATGAACTTGCCAAAGGATCACCCTGCTCGTGATATGCAAGCAACTTTCTATATTGATGAGGAAAACTTACTTAGAACGCAAACGTCAGGAGATCAAGCTAGAGTTTTAGAAAAGCATGATTTTTCTAAAGGTCCATTAAAGATGGTTGGTCCAGGTAAGGTATATCGTAGAGATGATGATGATGCAACTCACTCCCACCAATTCCAGCAAATGGAAGGCTTAGTAATCGATAAAAATGTTACTATGTCAGACCTTAAGGGAACTCTAGAAATGATTGCCAAGCACGTTTTTGGTCAAGATCGCAAGACTCGTCTTCGTCCATCTTACTTCCCATTTACTGAACCATCAGTTGAAATGGATGTTTCTTGTTTTAATTGTGATGGTAAGGGGTGTCCAATTTGTAAGTATACTGGCTGGATCGAAGTACTTGGTGCTGGTATGGTTCACCCAAATGTTTTAGAAAATGCTGGTGTAGATTCAACAGTCTATGGTGGTTTTGCCTTTGGTTTAGGGTTAGATCGTTTTGCAATTTTGAAATACGGCATTTCTGATATTCGTGATTTCTATACTAATGATGTACGTTTCTTAGCACAATTCCGTAAGGAGGAAGATTAATGCTTGTTTCATATAATTGGTTAAAAGATTTTCTTGATTTAGATGAAGATCCTAAAGATTTAGGAGAAAAGATTACTAGAACTGGTGTTGAGATCGCATCTGTAGATCACCCAGCAGAAGGATTAAAAAAAATAGTAGTTGGACACATTTTAGAGTGTGAGGATATTGAAGGAACTCACTTACACAAATGCCAAGTTGATGTTGGTGAAGAAGAACCAATTCAGATTGTTTGTGGTGCTCCTAATGTTGCAGCTGGTGAAGATGTTATTGTTGCTTTACACGGGGCAAGAATTGCCGGAAATGAAAAAATTAAGCGTGGTAAAATTCGCGGAATTAAATCAAACGGCATGATTTGCGGACTTCAAGAAATTGGTTTTGAAGATAAGGTAGTTCCTGCAAAATATGCAGATGGAATTTTTGTTTTCCCTAAAGATGCAGATGTAAAACCAGGTGAAGAAGTATACAAAGCACTTGGCATGGATGACTATATTTTAGATTTTGATATTACTCCAAACCGTGCTGATACTTTATCAATGGAAGGTGCCGCTTATGAAGTTGGTGCAATTGTTGATGAAAAACCTAAAGTTGAACCAGTAGTGCTTAAGGAAGATGGACCTGACTGGACTAATGAATTAGATGTACAAGTTGATGAAAAACTAGCACCTAAGTTTTACTTAAGAAAAATTTCTAATGTAAAAATTGGTGAAAGTCCATTGTGGATGCAAAGACGCCTTTGGAATGCAGGAATTCGTCCGATTAATAATGTGGTCGATGTTACTAATTATGTAATGCTTTTAACTGGTCAACCAATGCATGCTTATGATGCTCGTACTTTTAAGGACGGTAAACTAGAAGTTAGAAAAGCAAATAAAAATGAAAAGCTTACATTATTGAACGATAAAGAAGTGGAATTAGATCCAAACGATATCATCATTACTGACGGTCAAAAGCCTGTTATGATGGCCGGTGTCATGGGTGGTAAGAACTCAGAAGTTGAAGACGATACTACTGATGTAATCTTAGAATCTGCCGTTTTTGATGGAACTAGTGTAAGAAAATCTGCATTGCGTCACGCTAACAGAACTGAAGCATCAAGTCGATTTGAAAAAGGTGTTAACTGGGATAATACTCAAAAAGCCTTGGATATGGCTGCATTGTTATTGCGTAATGATGCGGATGGTACAGTTAATGAAGGTGAAATAAAAGCAACTGATGCTCAAAGAAATCCTTCAGTAGTTAAAACCACTGTATCTTATATTAATAAGGTATTGGGAACTGAGTTAAGCAGAGCTGAAATGGAAAAGATCTTTGATCAGTTAGGTTTTACTGTTGCAGGCTCTGAAGATGAGTTAGTAGTTACCATTCCTAATAGAAGATGGGATATTTCTATTCCAGCAGATTTAGTAGAAGAAGTTGGCCGAATTTATGGTTATGATAACTTGAAATCTACTCAACCACTTTTAGCTGAAACTCATGGTGGTTACTCAGCAAAAGAAACTGCTATGCGTAGAATTAAGGATATCGTTCAAGGTCAAGGATTGATGGAAGCAATTTCTTACTCGTTGACTTCCCCAGAAAAAGCAATTTCATTTACTAAAGATCCTAAACCAGTAGTTGAAGTTCAATGGCCATTAAACTCAAGTCGTTCAACTATGAGAGAAAACCTAATAACAGGATTGGTTGATGCTGCAAGCTATAATATGGCCCGTAAGCAAAAAGAACTAGCTTTATTTGAACAAGGCAGAGTTTATGATCATGAAAATAATACATTTAATGAACATGAACATTTAGCTGCTCTTTATTCAGGACATACTTTAGCAGCCAATTGGCAACATTTAGACCAAAAGATTGACTTCTATTTTGTAAAGGGCCAATTAACTAACTTATTTAGAGCAATTGGTATCAAAGATGAAGATGTAGAGTATCGCGCTGAACTGGTTCAAGGAATGCATCCAACTAGAACTGCCGGTATTTATATTAATGATCAATACGTTGGTCTAATTGGAATGTTAGCACATGCTGTTACTACACTTGACAAAGCATTACGTGGCAGTGAGATATATGTTTATGAAATTGATTTAGATGCAATTGTTTCTATGCTTCATAAAGGGATGAAAGCTAAGGCTGCTCCAAAATTCCCAGCTATTGAGCGAGATTTATCTCTATTAGTACCTAATGATGTAACTAATGCACAAATTGAAGCTCAAATTAAGTTAAATGGAGGCAAATATCTTTACGATATTCGAGTAATCGATGTTTATGCCGGAAGTCAAATTGAATCAGGTCATAAATCAATTTCTTACTCATTAACTTTCTTAAATGAAAAAGACACATTAACTGATGAAGTTGTAGCTACAGCAATGGAAAAAATTGAAGCAGATCTGAAAGAAAGTCTAAAGATTAAAGTTCGTTAATTCTTTTCTGGGGAGCTTTGCTATAATTGTCTTAGATTTTTGTGATTTTCGGAGGAAAAGCATTTGCTAAATCAAGACAAAAAGAAAAATCATGAGTTAGAGGAACAGGCATCTAAAAAGGTTACTCGTTGGATCCTTAGTGGACTAGGAGCGATTTTAGTTTTAGTTGTCTTGATTGGAGGCTGTTACGTAGGATACGCACTTCAACCAGTCAATCGACATGATGAAGATGTTGTTAGTGTTCATATTCCTGCGGGAGCAACTAATAGTCAAATTGCTCAAATTTTACAAGAGAAAAAGATTATTAGAAATGCGGCCGTTTTCAACTTTTGGTTAAAGAGTCATAGTGCGACAAATTTTCAAGCAGGGAATTTTTATTTATCACCTTCAATGCATAACAAAGAGATTGTGAGCCAATTGCAAGGTGGAGGTGGTCGTCCAGTTGTTGGTCATGTTCTAATAAAAGAAGGACAAACAATTGATAGTATTGCTACTACAGTTAGCAAGAATACCAAGTATAGTCGACAAGATTTCTTAAAGCTAATGAAAGATAAGAGCTTTATGAAGAGTTTGGAGAAGCAATATCCTAAACTTTTAACTAGTTCTATGAACAGTAAGGGTGTTCGCTATCATTTAGAAGGATATCTCTTCCCAGCAAAATATGATGTTTATCAAGGAGCTTCTTTAAAAGAATTAGTTAACCAAATGGTTGATAAGACTGATCAAGTTTTGCAACCATACTACAGTTCAATTAAGAAGAAGCACTTAACAGTACAGGAAGTTTTAACTTTAGCTTCATTAGTAGAACGTGAAGGTGTTAAAACTAAAGATAGGCGTATGATTGCTGGAGTATTCTTTAACAGACTTAAAGCTAATATGCCACTTCAGTCAGATATTTCAGTAATGTATGCATTGAATAAGCATAAACATTCTTTATCACTAAAGGATATTAAAGTAAAATCACCATATAACTTATATGTTCATAAAGGATATGGACCTGGACCATTTAACAATCCAAGTCTAGATTCAATTAGTGCTGTATTGAACCCAATTAAGTCTAACTATCTCTACTTTGTTGCAAACCTTAAGACTGGTAAGGTTTACTACAACGAAAACTATGATGAACATTTGAAACGAAATAGTAGTTTAGGCCAGTAAAAATGGTTGACTTTTTTAGGTAGAAAACATAAGCTGTTTGGTGCAAAGAAAAATAGGTATAGGTAAGGAGATTTTTTAGTATGGCAGAAAAAGTTTATCCAATGACTGCTGAAGGTAAGGAAAAACTTCAGAAGGAATTAAAAAACTTAAAATTAGTAAAACGTCCAGAAGTTATTGAACGAATTAAGGTTGCTAGATCATTCGGTGACTTATCAGAAAACTCAGAGTATGATGCAGCAAAAGATGAACAAAGTGCTGTAGAACAACGTATTGTTCAAATTGAACAAATGCTTAAGTATGCACAAGTTGTTGATGCAGATAGTGTTGATCCTAATGAAGTTTCTATTGGTAAAACTGTTACTTACACTGAAGTGGGTACTGATGATCCAGAAACCTATACTATTGTTGGATCTGATGAATCTGATCCGCTTAATGGAAAAATTTCTAATGATTCACCAATTGCTCAAGCTTTACTTGGTAAAAAGAAGGGTGAAAAAGTAACTATTAACACCCCAGGTGGAACTTTTGATGTTACTATCAATGACGTTAAGACATTGAACTAATTTAAATAATTTATCCAAAAAAGGGATTAACTTACGTAAAAGCTAGTAAGTTAATCCCTTTTTGGTTTGAAAATAAATAAAATTATGGTTGAGATAATCGAAATTATAAGACCAATTAAGAAAGCAATTGGTACATAGACTAAAGTAAGTTGATGGGGACCTTGTTTTAGAGGGGCACTTAAAAATGTTTGGGCAAATTTGTGGGTTTTGAGAAGTTTTCCATTGTCAAAAATCAGCCAATTTTTTGAATAAGGAATGGTAGAATTTAAAGTTTCATTTTTTTGTGCAGTGTAATTAAGTTTTAAAGAAATAGGACTTGTTTGATGAGTTACTGGCTGTTTTTGATTGAATTTACGAATAATTTTGTTAAATTCATCTTCTCTAAATTGAAGAACTCTAATACCATTTAAATTGATATTTTCAGTGTTTAGAGTGAAAACAATTTTAATGGGAGTATTTGTTGAATAATAGCCAATATTTAGCAATTTACTTGAAATTCCCAAGTCATCATTATTAAGTTGATGATTATGAACAATAATAGAAGTGACATTAGTAGTTAAGTTTGAAGGAAGCTCAAGATAATAAGGTCCCTTTTGAAATGAAGCAATATTGAAGGTTATTGTAGCAGTTTTATTTTTATTAATCTTTTTATATTCATTAAGATTCTTGGTGTGCTTAGTATTTTTAAGTTTGCTTGGATTTGTTAGATATAAGCTATTGAAAAGATTATGTTTTTGACCGACGATGCTGTTAAAGAGATTATTTTGATTTGTAGCAGGCATACTATTATAAAAAGTAAGTTTCTGATGGGTATTTGAAATGAAAATAAGTGGTAAAGCAGATGAATTTTTTCTAATTTGTAATTGTTTAAAGCTTTTAACGACTGTATTTGTAACTAAATCTGGTCGATAAAAAGCACTCGTAAATACAACTTGTTCTTTTTTAGGTAAATTACGCCTATTCTTAATGGGAACAATATTATATTTGATGCCTAAAAGACTATCGGATAAGGGCGTAGCGAAATTATTGGTAAAAGAATTATCATTGTTTTCTAGCCCAAGATAATCTACTAAATTAATAGCTGCACGATCAGAAATAGAATTAAAGTTGCTAACTCCATAATAATTATTACTGAATGGGTCGTCATCGGAACGAGTAAATGTCTTTTCTGTGCGATATAAGCCAGAGTCATATTTATGTAAATAGGTTGTAGTTTGAGAAACATTACTAGTGAAATTAGCATAATCAAAATTTTTTTGATAAGAGATATTATCTAAACTTGCTAGCAGATTAATACTTACTTCTAGTCCTACTATTCCGAAAAAGATTACTGGGATCCACTTATAGTGAAAAAATAAAATTATGAGTAAACTACATAAAAGAAAAAGAATGGTAAGAATAATATTAGTTTGGCTCAAAAATTCTTTTTGATGGATACTTAATAAAAGAAAGATACTTAAGCTAATTACTAAAAGCAGACTAGCTATTTTGCTCGTAAGATTAAATTTGTGTGTATGTGCGAGAACTTGAACACCCAGATAGATTGCATAGAAAGAAAAGATAAAGCTAAAGCGTGCTGGATACCAAACAGGATATTGGCCTAAATGCCATAACAGAACTAGTGGGTTAAAGCTAAAGGATAGGAATAGAAATAATAGTAAAATAGCTGATGTAAATTTTTCTTTTAGGGAAAAATGTTGATTGATAAAGTAAAGGAGGCACAATAAAGTAAAAATACTAGTTAGAAAAATGTTAGGTAGTCCTTTTTCCATCTCAGTGAAGTTAAATGCTCCAATTACTAATTTATCAAGGGCTTGATATGGTGCAAATTGAAAACCTAGCGAAATAGTAGTGTCGGAGTTAATTTTTCCATTTAATATTTCAAAAAAGGCTGGTAATAATACAAAGGCGCCTAGTGTAGTGCCTAAGAGACTCTTAGTGAAATATTGGAAAATAATTTTGCTTGAGAAAGAATGATTAATTAGAGCGGTAATAAAATAAAGTAAGCCAAAAAATAGCACCATGAAACCAGTATAAAAATTAGTTAACCATAGTAAGAAAGTGATCGTGGTAAGATAAAAATAGTGTTTCTTTTGTTCAAATAATTTATCAATTGCGTCTAGTAAAAAAGGTAATAAAATTAGACTGTCAAGCCACATAAGATTTAAATTATAGCTAACAACAAAACCGCTCAGTGCAAAAGCAAGACTAGCGGCTAAAGCGAAAATTTTATTATCACCCTTGAAAAATTTCTGAAAATAAAAGAAGCTACTTAAACCAATAGCGCCGACTTTTAGACTAATAATTAAAAGAATAGCTATTGGTAAAGATGAATTTGAAAAAAGTAATAGTAGAAGATTAAAGGGACTATTTAAATAATAGGCACTAGTTCCAATAAACGAACTCCCTAGACCATTACTGAATGTAAAAATAAAGTTTAAAGGATTAGAGAGTAGATTATTTTTATAAAAAGAAAGAAAGTCAATATATTGTTGACCTAGATCAACGGTTAAAATTTCCTGGCCTCGATATAGAAAATAGCTTGCAAAGATACAAGTAGGCAGTAGAAAAGAAAGCCAATATAGATATTTATTTTTAAAATATGTTTTAACTTTGTTGATAATCATTGATAAATACCCTACTTCTTAAGAATATATAATTATTGCGATTTTCACTGGGAGAAAAATAGAATTTAGATGCATTTTTTGCTAAAATCAATTCTAGTTTAGTGAGGTTAGAATTTTGAATTATTTAAAACAGAGTAAAGGTTCGAATAGAAATTCCACTTCGACGCCCCTAAGAATGAAAATTATTTTGGGCGTCATTTTAGTTTTATTTTTATTATTAATTGGTCAATTGGCCTACTTACAGCTTTTTTACGGTGGACGTTTTCAAGCGGAGGTACAGCAAACCGACCAAAAGATTGTATCAAATAATGTACCACGTGGTGTGATGTATGATAGCAGCGGTAAAGTTTTGGTAGGTAATAAAGCTAATAACGCAATTACTTATACCAAAAATTCTAGCATTACGTCTAGTCAAATATATAAAATTTCTAATCGCTTAAGTCAATATATAACACTTGATGATGAAGAACCTACCCAAAGACAGCTTTATGATTATTATTTAGCTAACAGTAAAATATCAGAAAAGGAAACAGCTAAGCTGCCTCGATCTGAACGTTATGACAGTAATGGGGATGCTTTAAGTTCAAGTCAAATCTATAACAATGTCTTAAAACGTGTTGAAAAGCAAGATATCCATTTTACTAAACGTCAAAAAACGGCTGCTTTAATTTTTAATAAGATTTCTGGAGCATACACTTTATCTACTATCTATATTAAAAATAAAGGTCTAACTGATAGAGAAATGGCATTAGTTGGAGAGCACCTATCTGAATTGCCAGGTGTAGGTATTGGAACTGACTGGTCCAGAAGCTATCCAAATGGAAAATCCATTAAAAGTATCATTGGTTCCGTTTCTTCAGAAAAAGCTGGTTTACCAAGTGATAACTTGCAGTACTACTTAACACAAGGTTACTCACGAAATGACCGTGTAGGTACAAGTTACTTAGAAGAAAAGTATGAGCCGCTTCTGAAAGGAACTAAGTCTAAGTCACAGGTAGTTACTAAGTCCGGAGATGGTGTTGAACAAACTAAGACTGTCTATAAAGGACAAAGTGGTGCCAGTTTGATTTTGACAATGAATGCTAAATATCAACAACAAGTAGAAGATGCACTGAAGAAGCAATATGCGGCTGCTAAAGCTGCAGGTGCTACGCAGTATTCTAATGGTGCCTATGCAGTAGCGATGAATCCAAAGACTGGAGCACTTTTAGCGATTGCAGGTATTGATCATAATGCAAAGACTAATAAAGATACTGATGATGCGTTAGGTGTAATTAATAAATCCTTTGTTATGGGGTCTGCAGTCAAAGGGGCAACTGTTGCGGGTGGATTAATGAATGGTGTTATTACACCAACTAACAACGTAATGCCCGATACGCCAATTTACTTGCCAGGTTCTCCAATTAAGAAATCTGTTTACCCAGTTGGTACATTTGGTAGTCTTGATGCCCCAACAGCTCTTGAAGTATCAAGTAACATTTACATGATGCGATTAGCTTTAAGATGGGTAAATGCTAAATATACTCCACATAGTTTTATCTCAATGCCTTCAGATGCATTTACTAAATTGAGACGTAATTTTGCAATGTTTGGTTTGGGTCAAAAAACTGGTGTAGACCTTCCTGGAGAAGTTTCAGGTATTCAAGGTCGCTCATATAACTCAGCTGGTCAATTGCTTACAGGTTCTGTTCTTGACTTGTCTTACGGAAACTATGATGCTTATACGCCAATTCAATTAGTACAATATATTTCAACTATTGCTAATGGTGGATATCGTATGCGCCCATATTTAGTTCAATCAGTTGGTGAGACTAATTCGCAAGGTAATAAAGTATCAATTCTTCATAACACTAAGCCACAGGTTCAGATGCGTATTCCTTGGACTCAGGATCAACTTGATGTTATTCATCAAGGGATGTATCGTGTTGTTCATGGTACTAATTCATGGGGGACAGCCCATTCATTAAAGAACGTTAAGCCTTCGATTTCTGGTAAGACTGGTACTGCTCAGACTTTTTATTATGATGAAGATAACCCAGGTAATCCGAATGCGCCAGAAGTTATTAACGCTACTTTTGTTGGTTATGCCCCATCAAAAGATCCTGAAATCGCTGTAGCTGTGGTCTTCACAGGACTGGACCCAGATAAAGAAGGTTCATATACTTTGCAAGTGGCAAAGGCAATGGTTGAAGACTACTTTAAACTTAATAAATAGAAAAGTACTGGTAAAAGTACGGAAAACATGGTATAGTTTAACAGTTAACTAAATAAGTAGGTGGTGGAAAACATGGCAGAACATATTATCCTTGAATGCACCGAATGTGGCGATAGAAGTTACTTATCTGAAAAGAATAAGCGTAAGCATCCGGAACGTTTAGCTTTAAAGAAGTATTGCCCAGTTGAAAGAAAGGTAACACTTCACCGCGAAACTAAGTAATCAAAGCAACAGGCAATTCCTGTTGTTTTTTTGTATCTAATAATATTTTATCTGTCTCTTATACACATCTGACGCTGCCGACGAAGGCTTA